>JAUVRS010000037.1 GCA_030597505.1 Desulfobacteraceae bacterium | reverse complement strand
TCCTGTAGGACTCACTTTTTTCTCAGCGCCACACGAAGGGTGGCAGCGGCTTGGGATATGGCCTGTTTTGCCGCTTCGAAAACCCCCCACCATCCAAAAAAACCGTGGATCATGCCTTGATAGCAAATGAAGGTCGCGGGCACACCCGCTTCGTTGAGACGGCGTGCATATTCCTGACCTTCGTCTACGAGAGGGTCATAGCCCGCAGTGATTATCAAGGCTGGTGGAAGACCACGTAAGTCTTTTTCCAATCCGGGGGAGGCGCGCACATCGCCGTAGTCTTCGGGGGAAATATAGTTATCGGTGAACCATTTTATGAGGTCCCCGGTCAAACGATAGCCCTGCGAAAGGCGTTTGTGGGACTCGCTGGAGGCGGACATATCCGTGGCCGGATAGATCAACATCTGGAAGGCGATCTTGGGTCCGTTTTCCCGTTTTGCGATTTGAGTAACCACAGCAGCGAGATTGCCCCCTGCGCTGTCGCCACCAACAGCCAGTCTGGCGGCATCACAGCCTAATGTTGCCGCATTCTCGAAAACCCAGCAAGTGGCTGCGTAGCAATCGTCCACCGCCGCGGGGAAACGATGTTCCGGACCCATGCGGTAGTCGATTGAAACGATCAAACAGCCCGATTCATTGGCCAAGGCGCGCAGCGGGGTGTCATGACTGTCCAAATCGCCGATGGTGTAACCGCCTCCGTGATAAAATACGAGAACCGGCAAGGCTTCATCGTCGGTTGGCTTTGGCGTGTAGATACGGATGGCGATGTGCCTCGCCGGGCCGGGGATGGTCCGATCTTCGATGCGATAAACATCTGGTTTTTCTGGATTCAGCGTCGCCATCGCCTCCAAGTACATTTTACGGGCTTCGACTGCCGAGACCTCATTGAGGGCGGGTTTGCCGCTTTCCTCTATCACATCGAGAATCCAGCGTGCCTGCGGGTCGAGCGTCATGATTGTTTCTCCTCTCTGTCTATGTTGATGTTGGTTTATTGTACGAAAAATCTCATCAATATGGTCTTATTGCACCACCATGTATTCTGCGTTGACGGTCCCGCTGTTGGTTTCAAACGTAATAGAACTTACAGTTGACGCCGATGTCCGCAAGGTGAACGAGGTATTCCATCCGCCCCAAAGAGTGAATCCGGTGGATAAATTCAGATCAAGGTCTTCCATATAGACCCCCTCTCTCACCTTTATAATCGATGAAGGGGTTGCAGCGTTGATGGCTGCCTGTATCGTTGTATAGCAGGGGGTGTTTCCACCACATGATGCAGAGGAGTCGACATAAAGAATGGTGGTACTAAAGGTTTGGTCATCACCGTAAGATGTTCCAAAACTACTGTTTCCAACAAGCCGATAGTGATAGATGGTATCAGGGGTCAGCCCGGTCACCCCGGCACTCACTGGCTCGGCTATCCAGCCGTCTCCCTCGCTGGTGTTTGCCGTGGTGGTCCCATAAGTCACATCGGGCCCATACTCAAAATAGTGGGTCGTACTTGCCCCACTGGGATTGACCGTCCCATTTAAGACCGCTGAAATGGTTGTCACGGAGGTCGCAGAACTAGTGGTGATTGTGGGGGCTGTAGGAATTATAGCCCAACCCATGTCCTTGAATATGCCATTGACTATGGGACCCGGATTATGGTTGGCTTCGGCGCTGTTGAGGTTTGGGGTCATGAGCGCATTAGCAGACCCAGCGGGATAGGTGTCTTCATCAAGATGAGAGTAACTCGAACCCGAACTCCAGAAATGAGGGGCGTATAGTTTTGGGTTCACTCCTCCGGCTGCTGTTACCGCGTTGAAACCATCAAAGAAAATATCGTTGCTTTGAAGTTCAGTTGCCAGTACTACTGAGTAATTTGGAAATAGGGTTGTATCAAGCAATCTTTGACCCCATCCGTTCAAGGTAAAACGGTCATAGATAGATGGGTCTGACGTACCCAAACCCCAGTATCCAAGTCCATTAGACACCGTCATTGAGCCGATAAACCCCAAACCATGACACAATTCATGGAGGACCACAGAAACCAAATCGTATTTACCTAAGGGGGTGTTTCCGTCAGTACCGTAGTACCAATGGGAGAAGTTACTATTGAAGTTTGTTTCAATGTCAGATTTTAAAGGAGCCACATCATATCCAAGCAGCTTGTTTGCAAGCACGATTGGATACCGGGTATTCGCTACAGGCAAGCCATTATAATCCTTTGCGTAGGCAGACGGACCTGCTGAACCGAGAACCCCTGATCCAAGAGGCGTCCAGTTTGCTATTACCTCGATTGAAACCGGGGATGTTATGTTTCTTTCCCAGATGTCGACTGCATATTGAAAGGCAATGCGGGCTTCGGGGGGAAACCCATTGTATGTGACATTGATTGTGGCTCCGGGTGATCTTCGCAGAAGAGAGCCAGGAGGCAATACCCGTGAAGGGACATCAAACTCTGCTGCACGCAAAACCACTAATGATTTGCCCGGCGTCAATATTCCCGCTTGTGAAAGGTCCTCGGGCTTGTTAAGAATACCTTTCCCTAAAGCAGGGTTTATACAATATAATAAAACCAAGACCAGCGCGAATGATACACAAAACCCGAAAGATGTAAGCGGACACTTCGTTTTCACATCCTCGTCTCCTCATTGATAGATGATAAGAACCAAAACACAGAATGGACTGCCCCCAACCATTTCCATACTCAGTTGTTGAGCCATGCGGCGATCTGGTTGAGGGCCTTTGGGGCAGTACGCAGCGCCAAGTGCGAGAGATCAAAGGGCTGATTTGGCACCCAAAACTCACTCTGACGTTTCAGGAACGTACTTTGGGCACTGTACTGGGCCACGAGGCCGTCGTCTCGCTCGCCTTCTCCGATCCCGACGGACGCAAGATAAAGCAGATGAATGGAGGCGCCCAGGGGAGGTTCTTCGGCCAAGTAGTCGTCCCCGGACATTGTGAAGTAGCGCGTGGTGAGGAAGTTGGGCCCCTGCTCACCCTCCTTCAGATTGAGGTCCTTGAAGAAGTCGGTCTGTGGGTCCCCTTCTTTACCGTTGGTGAGGAGATCACGAAGACAGGGTTCGGACGCGGGTTTGAACAGATAAAAAAAAGCCTGTTCGGTGTGCGGTAAATTACCGAACGGCACTCCGTCATGAGGCCCCCCCAGACTTATGTAGTTTTTGACGTTGGCAATGCGGTTCGGGAGCGATGTGGTCTCGATAGCGTAGCGTGACACGGGGTTGCCCATGCTGTGTGCAATCAGATCGACAGCCGCTGCATCTTGAAGACCCACTTGGCCCATCCAGTCCGCCATTGCTTGCCCGATCGTGGCCAGAGGTCGGTTGGATGAGTACTCAAACCCGATAACCACGTTGTAGTAATTGGTCGATTCTCCGTCTTTTTTGAAGTCGAAGATAAACTGTCCCAGGCTCTTGAGGTCGGCCAAATTCGACTCGAGCCCGTGCACGATGACGGCAACCTTTTTTCCTGATAGAACCGGGATTTGTCCGGTGAACTCCCCGTCAATAAACGGTCGCACGCTGGTCGTAAAAGGGGCGGGCACGGTTTCCAATTCACGGTTTGCAGAGAAGACCATCAGTTCTTTGCTGTCAGTGGCAGGCGTGTCTGCGAACAATGCCTCAAGGGCTGATTGGTCTAAAGTTCCGCTCACCCGGTTTGGCTCGGATTCCTTTGAAGGGAGCGCAGCCATGACACCGTCCGCCCTGCTCACGGCAAGCATCGTGCCAAATCCGTCGTACGTTCCATCGTGGGGCATCTCGATCAGGATGTATCCATCTGTTTCCAACGCAGCAGGGTCCATCGTCAGACGAACCCCGTTGGGCGAGTACAGATAACCGGGGCGTTTGATACCAGTAAACTGTTCTGCAAAGATGGTAAGCGTCATCGGGGACGGTACACGCAGCACTCCTTCCTCGATGGTCACCTTTACGCCATATTTATCGCTCAGAAGTTGGCCGCCTCCCGGATCCAAAATTTCGGTCTGCGTGAAGATGACCGTGTTTGACGCAGAGTCTGAGCCGCTGCCGCAGCCAAATGTTGTCAGAAAAAGCAGTGCAACTGCCAGGAAGGCAGAAAGCATTTTTATACGATTCAAATTCATGACAAATCTCCTATTTAACACCTGGTCCAACCTGCTCCGGCACTATGGCGGATGAACGGCCAGGCGGGCAGGTACTAAACATATTTATATGGACACGTCCGTCAAAAAGTCAATAATTTATTGGTTCAAAAGAAAGGTGAAGGTCACACTTCAAATTGTTCATTAGGCTGACTGCCATTTATAATGGAGAACGTGCCTGTCTGACCCAACAAAATGTTCGCACAGAAAGGAACTGGAAAAGTCAACAGCGCCCCATGTTCTTCTCTGTCCGGGGTTCGGGGTAAAGTGGTCCAGTTTCACCCCTGGTGTCACCTTGGATGCGCGCCTCGATTTTTCTACCGGCAGGCAAACATTCCGTATTGGGGTCTTTTTGGATGTCAATAAAATATGTCTTCTGATATAAGAGATAGGGAAGACAAAAAAGTTTTTGCTGTTTACAAGTGACATCATCTGACGTGGCAATTCTTGATCATGAAGCCGGCGCGGTCAAGAATACCACACAACTTTTTGAAAGTTTTGTTGGTTTTTCCGGTCTTTGGGGTAAGACAAATACAAAACTCTTGACTTATAGCAAAACCCGTTTTTTGTGGATAGAAAGGAGGAAGGGTATGGCGTCTAACTATGAGGATTTCTGGGAGCACGATGGTTATGCAGTGGTAGGGCATTCGGCCAAGGCAAGTTTTCCAAAGCTTTCCTACAATGCGCTCAAGGATCTGGGTAAGACGGTTTATGCCGTGGATCCGAGTGCTGAAACGATCAAGGGAGACAAGGCTTACCCAGACCTTACGTCCGTGCCTGGACCTGTGGACTGTGTGGTTTTGGAGGTCCCGAAGGAGGAGACAAAAGGCTGGGTACAGAAAGTGGCCGACGTTGGGGTCAAGGACCTGTGGATCCACATGGGCACTGAAACGCCAGAAGCGCTGGATCTGGCCAGAGAGAAGGGCATAAACGTACGCTCGGGCACATGCGCGGTTATGTACCTCAAGCAAGGCTTCTCCTACCACTCACTCCACAAATGGATTGCCAAACTCATGGGAAAGTTTTGATCGGCCGCGGGTCTTTTGGGGACCCGAAAATTTATAGCTTTGATCTGGATTGGGGAAAAAGGTTTTCTTTATAAGCAATGATGTCAGCTGGAAACAGATCGGTTCCGCATATCCAATAGGCCATTTCCAAAAAGCGCGCCGATCACTATGAACCCTCCGACCAAAGCAATGTCAGTGGGACGCTCGCCAATACCCAGCCAAACCCAGATGGGGCCGAGTGTGGTCTCGAGGAGGGCAAGCAAACCGACTTCCGCGGCAGAAAGATGGCGAGTGGCGATCGTCATCAGTAGACATCCTGTGCCGAGCTGCACCCAGCCCATGATGCAGAGAACCGTTAGGTCATGCAGCGTGGCTGTGAGTGGCCAGGCAAGGGGCAGTGAGACCACAATCGAGAAAAGTCCGGCCAGCATGACTGCCGGAACCATGCTCACGCTGGCGTGAGCCCTGCGCAATATGACGATATTCAACGCAAATGCGGTGGGAACGCCAAGCGCCAGAAAGTTTCCAAGGCTCTGTCCCGAGTCTATCCCATCGGCGAACATGAGAATGATACCGGAAAGGGCCACGGCAATTGAGATCCAGGTTCGCAAAGAAACCAACTCGCTCAAAAATATCCTGCCAAATAACGCAACAAAAAAAGGCAGGGTGCTCATCAGAACCAGCGTATTGGCCACGGTGTTATGGGTTATCGAGAGGATGAAAAAAAAGAAGGTGGAAGCGAGAAATGCGCCTGCCAGAAGGCCCTGGATTCCGACTTCGCCAATTTTTTTGAAAACACTCGTGCGGTGCCAGAAGGCGAGCACACCCAGCATAAAGATCACCATAAATATGGAACGCCAGAAGACTATCTCCCATGGATCGGCAAGATTGACGTTCCGGACCAGGATGCCGCCGGTGCTCCAGCATAAACTGGCCCCGATCATCAACAGCACAGCCCGGCCATGGTAACGCTCATCCTGGCGGCTGCGGCTCACAGAAACAATGGGTTCGGAAGGCAGGGCAATTTTTCTGGAGTTTTGAATCATGAAAGGAATCTACGCCTTGCCAAAAGCCCTGTCAAATCAAATGGGAGTTTTTTTAATATCAATTTATTGGCCCTACATGGTTTTCAGGATGTGAGAAATAAGAAATGAATTGACCTAAGTCCATAAAACTGGATACTGTTAAAATTACGAAATAAAGAGATGCTGGAGCGTATGTCACCCAAATCTTAGGGGAGGATCAAATGAATATCCTGGACGAGAAGTTCGCCGAATTTCAAAAACTTCCAACAGAGGAAAGAATAGAGTGTTTTGAAAAAGATAATCGCCTTTTTGACATGATAAGATCGCAGCAGCTGAATCGTGAAATCATAAACGATATTTTTGACATAACAAACCATCTCCGGCGTATATCAAAAGACAAATCCGGTTCAATTTTTATGCAAAATATCCTCTGCCACAAACGGGCCATGCTCTGGTTTACCCAGCCTTCCTCCAGAACTTTTCTGTCTTTTGAGAGTGCCTGTCACATGTTAGGCATAAAGACATCGGAAATCCGTGATGCCAGGGTTTCTTCAGAAATCAAGGGTGAAAGTTTTGATGACAGTTTACGCACTTTTTCATCCTATACTGATCTGATTATTATGAGGCATAAGGGGGAGAACGTTGCTGAACGCGCTGCCTGGCTTCTAAATACTCATGCCAAACGGCCAATCCCGGTTATAAACGGTGGATCAGGGAGCGATCAGCACCCCACGCAGGCGATACTTGATGTATATACCCTGCAGAGATCTTTTGAAGAACAAGGCGGACTCGATGGAAAAACCATATTAATGTGCGGGGATCTCAAAAGAGGAAGAACGGTGAGGTCCTTAAGCTACTTAATGAAGAATTTTGAAGATATCAAGATTATCTATGCAGCACCCCGGGCTTTTCAGATGAGAGATGATGTGTGCGGCTTTCTTGAGAGGCACGATATCCCTTATGTCTTTGAAACCGAAGCCCTTGGAAATGTATTGCCTGAGGCTGATGCGATTTACATGACCAGAATTCAAGATGAGCACGACACAATTAGCGGCGAGTCAGATAAGATTGATACTTCCGGGTTTAGGCTTGGCCCTTCTGACATGTCTAAGATAAAATCGACCGCAATTATCATGCATCCGTTCCCGCGAAGGGATGAAATTGATGTGGCGATCGATGCCGATCCAAGGGCCATGTACTGGCGCCAGGAACGAAACGGTATGTGGACGAGGGCGGCTTTGATCGCCTACATATTTGATGTTCATGATGAGATACTAAATTATTGAAAAATAATTTCACATTTTCACATTCCATCTTCAGGTCAAATTCAAGATTTAAGCTTTTTTTTGTGGATGGGCGCCAACCAGGAGATTGATCACATGGATAAGGGAATTTGCATCAAAGGTGGAAGGGTTTTCTTCTCAGAGAAAAAGATCATCGAGAAGAAAGATATCTTCATTTCTAATGGCAAAATTCTCAGCATTGAAGACGAATTTGAACCGGATAATACCATTAAGATTATCGATGCTAAGAACAAACTTGTTACACCGGGATTGATTGATTTTCATATGCATGCTTTTCGATATGGGCACTTCTTGAGCATTGACACGGAGGAATTATGTCCCAGATCGGGAACAACAACCTTTGTGGATGGTGGCAGTTCAGGGTCATCAAATTTCCTGGCATTTAGGGAGTATGTGATTAAACCTGCGAAACCCAATATCTTTGCTTTCTTGAACATATCTGCAATCGGACAGTCAACTGACGGCGTCATAGGTTTGGACTTTCACGACAATGATGATGACCGGTTATTGCATGTCTCATCAGCCCTGGAAGTGATTGAAAAAAACCGCAAGTTCATCGTAGGGATTAAAGTAAGGGCATATACCGGGTTGAAGAACACAAAACCACTAGAAAAGGCCCGTGAGCTGGCCGACCTTGTAAATCTACCCGTCATGGTGCATTTGGCTCCACCACCCCCGGAATTTGACGAGATCATACCTTATTTAAAAGAGGGAGATATCATCACCCATCCCTACCATGGCGGGCAGAAGACGATCCTCGATGAAAATGGTCAGGTAAGGCAAGAGTATTGGGAAGCCAGAAAAAGGGGGATTGAGGTCGATCTGGGATTGGATCGGTTTCACGGGGATTTGGATATCATGAAGAGAGCTCTGGACCAAGGATTTTACCCCGATTACATTAGCAGCGATTTGGCGATGGTTAATCTTTATTCCATCACCTTCGATCTGCCCACCACCATATCCAAGGTTGTTGCAGCGGGACTGCCTTTAACCGATGCCTTGGCGAGATGCACATATTCCCCGGCGCTGAAGATGGGAAAGGAGAAGGAGATTGGTAGTATTCGGGAAGGGGCTCCGGCAGATATTGCGGTTTTTCAAATGACCACGGATGGTCATATGTTTGAAGACTTCTTTAACCACAAAATGAATGCCAAAGAGCGCCTTGTCCCCTTCATGACCATTCGAAACGGTGAGATTCTCGAACCAGTCACCCGAGTCACTGAAACCCTCGATTGTCTACACAGAGGGAATCCTTGGGGCCATTATAAAAATGGATGAATGATTGAGTTGGATAAGAGAGTGGATTTAGGAATCCAGGATGAGGGGAGCCGATGGGGTGTCTCTACCCTGTCACACTGTTGTCTCGCCCCATTATCAAGGCAACGGTAAGGTCCAGCAGGCTTATGTTGGGTGTTGCCACTATGCCGCTGTTTAACTTCCACAAAACAGGGGTGGTGTTGTGGTGTTTGATTTCTTCTGCTATATCGATCCCGGCCGTTTCTGATGCCTCTAAGGTCTGGCCATCCACAATACCTCCTGCCAGGCATGGCACCTCCTCCAAATTTTCGGTAAATTGAACACCGGGCCCATCGGTACCGTCTGTGTCAACCGATCCGATTACTATGTTTTTGCTCCCCTCGATTTTCAGGGCGGCTGAGAGGACAAATTCCTGATTTCTTCCACCTATTCCCTTCTCCTTGCCAACGGTGACTATCATCTCGCCACTTGAGAAGAGGGCGCAAGGGGGCTCAAGAGGGTGGCCTCTCTGCTCGACTGTGTTTCCTATTGAAGCCATGTATATACCGGCCTGACCGGCCTCGATTCCCATCAATTCATCTGCCAGCATCATGGGTCTATACCCCAATTCCTTTGCTTTATCCATGGCGGGGACAAGCTTGCCGCTCTGTCTTGCCCCCGGCATCAGCCCGAAGATGCGAAATGACATCTTGTCAAAATCCTTTGCCTTGAGGGTTTCAAACCTGGGGCGGCCCTCTTTCAGGTGTTCCCTGACCGAACCAGGGACTCTCTCCCAAACGTCCCAATGCTTCAGGTTATCAATGGCTTCTTTAAATGTGGTGCAGTCGGGAAGGGTGTGAAGCCAAAAATTTTTATGCATAAGCTGTTCATACTCCCCGGCGTCGATTGAAAGAATGTGTATCATTTTGGCAGGGTGGATGTATCTGGATATCCTGCCTCCCTTCATCAGATCCAGGTGATTTCTGATTGGGCTAAGATTCTTTGTCGGCATTCCGTGCTCGATCTGAGCAGCGTGAGTGGTCGTTCGCAGGTCATCAATACTGATTCCGGGTGCAGGCAGGGTCAGCAGGGATGAAACACCATTACCAATACATGTAAAGACCAGATCTTTTTCCGAAAGAGTCCTGGTCATTTCCAGTATTCGTTTGCAGCCCCTTACGCAGTCCTCATCCGGAGCCGGGTGCCCTCCAAGCGTTACACCGATCCGTTTAAGGATCACGGGATGACCCTTTTTGTCAATGACGTGCCCCCCGGTAAGTCTGTCACCTAGAACGTCCTCTATGGCCTTGGCAACCCTCTGGACACCCTTGCCGGCCCCAAAGACATAGATCCCCCCTGCTTCAGAGAGGTCAAAGACCTCATCACCCGGTTTCGGTGTACCCGCCGGTTCAAAGCCCCTGTTGCCGACAACCAGCATTCCTTTTTTTTTGCGAATCAGCCTTCTGGCATTTATGTATGGATCGGATGCCTGCAGGCCGGTTTCAAGGATTTCCAAAACGGCATTTCTTCCGGGAATGTTGCCGGTGGCAAGAAGTGTGTCCCTGTTTAGAATTCTTGTCTCCATTGGTTTCATGGGGTTTCTTCGCATCACCCAATAGGATGTTAAATCTGGTAGGATGTTAAATCTGGGTTTTGTATGCCTTAAATCCCGCGTACTCTGCACTGTCACCCAACTCATCCGCTATTCGAAGAAGCCGGTTATACTTGGAAATACTCTGCAAGCACGGAGGCCCCGCCTTTATTTGGCCTGTGCCCTCCAACAACGCAAGATCAGCTATCGTTGTGTCCTCCGTCTCTCCTGAACGAGAACTCATCATTGTTGCCCACCCGGCTTCATTAGCCGTGGTTATTGTCTCAAGTGTCTCGGTAAGGGTCCCTATCTGGTTTGGTTTTATGAGCACGGCGTTGGCAGCCCCCAACCGGATCCCCTTTCTTACGCGATCCGGGTTGGTGGTAAATAAATCATCTCCAACCAGTTGTACCTTGTTTCCGATACGCTTTGTCAAGGTCTGCCAACCCTCCCAGTCTTCCTCCGCCATTCCGTCCTCTATACTTACGATCGGGTAATCGTCCACCCATTCGGCCCAGAGGTCCGTCAGTTCCTGTGAGTTGAGGGTTTGTCCCTCTCTGCCAAAAACATATTTCCCGTCCTTATAAATCTCGGACATGGCGGCATCAAGGCCTATAAAACACTCCTCTCCCAGCCTGTAGCCTGCCTTTTCTATGGCCGCCGCAATAACCTCCACTCCCTCTTTGTTGGAACTGAGAGACGGTGAAAGAGGACCGCTCCCTGCCCGAACCCGGTGGCCTCGCCCCTTGAGTATGTCTACCAGCGCCCTGTAAACTGAATCGCCGGCACGAAGGGCTTCATCAAATGTCGATACCCCCAAAGGGATTACAAGGTATTCCTGGAGGTCAACAGAACTTTCGGCATGTGAACCCCCGCAGAGCATGTCAAACGTTGGTACGGGCAGACGGAAGGGGCCTTCTCCTCCAAGATGACGATAAAGGGGAATTTTCCTGCTTGCTGCAGCAGCTCTGGCAATTGCCAGGGAGGTGGCAAGGATGGCATTGGCTCCCAGCCTGCTCTTGTTTGGGGTGCCGTCCATCTCCAGAAGTTTCCCATCAATCACTTCCTGTTGAGATGCCCGCATACCCTTCAAAACAGGGGCGATCTCTTTTTTTATATTCTCAACCGCTTTGAGAACACCTCTTCCATTAAAACGGGTCGGATCCCCGTCCAAAAGCTGTCCTACCTCGCTGGTTCCTGTGCTGATTCCCGCCGGGACAGCACCCTGGCCCCTGCTACCGTCGGACAGGATCACCTCTGCCTCGACCGTGGGTTAACCTCTATAGTTCAAAATCTCCCGTGCCCATACACATTGTATTATATCGGAACTCCCCATTTTATACCCTCCTTATCTCCTGCGTTGACAGGGGTTCGCGGTATAGTGTCAGCGCCTCCTTGGTTTGCAAGGCTGATTGAAACAGGCGCTGGCTCTGTCAAAAGTGATGCCGGCTCCCCTGGATCATTTTGGCCTTAATCTCCGCCGGCCCAGGAATAATTGCCTTTTCCACAGGTTTTGAGACTGGCGGCGGCACATCCGGAAGGGTTAGTTTACTGATAGGGCAATCCAGATAGTCAAAGAATCTCTCCTGGATCTCAGCACTCAGCCTTCCGGCCAAACCCATGCTCCGTGCGCTGTGCTCAACAATCAACACGCTATTTGTTTTTTTTACCGAGAGACCAATGGTCTCGTAGTCCATGCCAATATAGTCAAGAGTCCGCAGGTCTATTACTTCCACACTAAAGCCTTGGTCTGAAGCTTCTTGGGCCGCTGCCAGACAGTCTCGGACTCCTCCGAGATAACTCAACACTGTTAAATCCGTTCCCTCCCGGACCACTTTGGCTTTACCGTACTTGATGAAGTAATCCATATCGGTGGAAGGCACCGGGCCTTTTTTCTGGTAGAGCCGATGTTCGTCAATTATTAATACCGGGTCATTAAACCTTATGGCTGTGTTGAAAAGACCCACGTAATCAAAAGGAGTTGACGCTCCCATGATTCTCCAGCCCGCAAACAGACCAAAAATACCCACGGGATCCATTGAATGGTGACCGCCATACCCTGCGCCGACGGCAAACCTTGTGCGAAGGACCAGAGGAAAACTGATCTCTCCATTGAACATATGTCTGAGTTTGCCTATTTGGTTAAACAACTGGTCTGCAGCAACCAAAGAGAAGTCTGGGTACATAATCTCGATAACTGGTCTCAACCCGGCCGACGCTGCCCCTGCAGCCAGACCCACAAAACCGCATTCTGAAATAGGGGTATTAAAGATCCTCTCTGGAAAAGCCTGGGGGATTCCCTTTGTCGCCTGGTAAGACCCCCCACCAAAATTGGCTACCTCTTCCCCAAGGGTGATGACACGGGTGTCCCTTTCCATGTTCCTCAGAGTGACCCCCGCAATCGCCTCAACAAAGGTTGTTTCTCTCATGTCGGTAAAGTCCCCCTGTTCAACAAATGTCACATCGTTGAACAAGTCTTCTTCACCACGAAGTTTATCCTCAATGGTATCGGGGGTTGGCCATTTACAATCGGGAATATACCGCCGGTCTCCTTTTGAGACTGTGCAAAAATCCACGGCGGTTTGAACCGAGGCCGCTGCTTTGATTTTCAGGGTCTCCAGTTCTTTGTCAGTCATCAGCCCCCTTGCGATTAGATTTTCGGGGAAAGTGATAACCGGATCCCTGCCAGCCCATTTATCTTCCTCTTCCCTGCTCCTGTATTTGTACGAACTCCCGGCCAGGGCACCGCTGTGGTGGTAAAAGCGGTATGTTTTGGCCTCTATCAGAAAAGGGAAAGGTTTTTTGCGTGTCTTTTCAATAGCTTCCGCCATGGCCAGGTATACCGCAACCGGGTCCATTCCATCGATAATCAGGCTGTCAATGCCGTAGCTGAGGCTCCTCAGGCCGCTATCGGCAACATAAGAACCATCTTTGCTGGAGGTGCCAACGGCATACTGGTTGTTTTCAACAAAAAAAATCACCGGAACGTTCCACAATGCAGCCAGGTTGGCTGCCTCGTGAAAACAGCCCTGATTGATTGCGCCGTCACCAAAGATCGAGAAAACAACGGTGTCACGTTGGCACAGCTTTTCGGCCCAAGCCGTTCCTGTTGCCAGAGGTATACCCCCGCCAACAATTCCGTTACAGCCAAGGTTCCCCGACTCCGCGTGGTAGAGGTGCATTGCCCCCCCCCTCCCATTGCACCAACCAGCGGCCAGCCCCATTATTTCTGCAAGGGTCTTGTTTACGGCCTCCTGCATGGGAGATGGCATTTCATCTTTGAGGGGGTTAAATTCGGCGGATGAATAATA
>JAUVRS010000133.1 GCA_030597505.1 Desulfobacteraceae bacterium | reverse complement strand
TTCGCCTTTCCCTCCGGGCCGTAGGCCCTATGGGCCGGAGGCTTGACCTTGCAAAAAATCTCTCATTCTCGGACAACCTCCTAGGAGGCGGAGACAAAGAACATGACCATCAGGATCGAAATCGACCTCTGCAACGGCTGCAAACTCTGTGTAAAGACATGTCCGTACGGGGCAGTGGAAATCGAGGATGGGAAGGCAAATATCCTTGAGCGTTGCACCTCCTGCGGTGCGTGTATCGATGCGTGTAAACAAAAGGCCATCCAGACTGATGCACAACCAAGGTCTATCCCTGATTTTAGTGAAAGAAAAGGGGTGTGGGTCTTTGCCGAACAATGGGGCGGTCAACTGAACCGGGTCTCGCTGGAACTGCTGGGAAAGGCACAAGAGCTTGCCCATACACTCGATCAGAAAGTGTCCGCCCTGTTGATCGGTGATAGCGTCTCGGGTCTGAGCGAGACCCTGATAAAACATGGCGCCCAAACAGTGTATCTGAGCGAGCACCAGATGTTGCGGGATTACCGGACCACCGCGTATACCCATGTCATCAAAGAACTGGTCAATCAATTCAAACCGAATATTCTCCTCATGGGCGCCACTTACATGGGCCGGGATCTGGCCCCCAGGGTGTCCCGCCGCGTGGGTGTCGGGTTAACTGCGGATTGCACGGAACTGTCAATAGACGCGGATGAATCTGTACTTCTTCAGACAAGACCGGCCTTTGGGGGAAATGTCATGGCCACAATCGTAAACAGATATTCACGTCCCCAGATGGCTACCGTACGGCCGGGGGTAATGGCGGCCATGGCAAGACCCGGCAACAAGGGGGATGTTATAAGGTATAAAATTTCGCTGTCTGAAAAAGATATGGGCACGAAAATCCTTGAGGTTGTCAAGGAAGATAGAAAGGGTGTTGACCTCTCGCAGGCCAAGGTGATCGTTGCCGGGGGACGGGGAGCAGGGGGTGCCGGCGGGTTCAAGGTCCTCGAGGATCTGGCGACCCTTATGGGAGGAGAGGTGGCCGGGACCCGAGTGGCTGTTGAGGAAGGCTGGATCCCGGCGGACAGACAGATCGGGCAAACCGGGCACTCGGTGCGGCCTGAGCTCTATATCGCCTGCGGAATATCGGGTGCGATACAACATCGGGCGGGGATGATGAACGCCCGGTATGTTATTGCCATCAACAAGGACCCCAGGGCCCCTATCTTTCAGGTGGCGGACTGGGGCATGGTGGGCGATCTCCGTGAAGTGATCCCTGAGATGATGGCGCAACTCAAGTCAGGGAGGGATGAATGATTCGGTCAAATCCTGAAGAATTGATCAGAAAGACCATGGCCACCTTTGTGGACAAGGAACTGATCCCGAGGGCAAAGGAGATAGACGAAAAAGGGGAGTTCCCCATGGAGATGTTTCAACAGATCGGCAGGATGGGGGTTTTTGGAATCAGATACCCAAAAAACAAGGGCGGTTCGGGCGGTAATACCACCCTTTACTGCATCATCTGTGAGGAACTTGCAAGGGGGCTTATGAGCGTTGCCGCTGTCACAGCCATGCAATGTCTTATGGGGACCAATTTTCTGTTTTATTTTGGAAACGATGAATTGAGAGAGAGATATTTCCTCCCGGCCATGGAAGGAGAAAAGATCGCCTGTTTTTGTCTCACCGAACCGGAGGCCGGCTCTGATCTGGGTAATGTCAGCACCTCGGCCGTCCGGACGGATGATGGCTACCTGCTAAACGGCATGAAGACCTGGGTCACAAACGGCCCGGTTGGTGATTTCTACACGATCCTCTGCCAGACAGACCCTGTAAAGAAATTCAGGGGGTTAAATTTTTTCTTTGTCCCAAGGGAGACCCCCGGCCTTTCAATAAGCAAGCCCTTTGACCTTCTGGGGACAAAAAGCACACCCATATCAGAACTGGCCCTCACGGACGTCCACATCCCCCATGAACATATGTTGGGTCAGGAGGGACGGGGGATGAGCAATATGATGTCGATCCTGGCAGAGATCAGGGCAATGACAGCGGCCCTTGCCATCGGGCTTCAGCAGGCCGCCCTTGACGACTCCATCCAATATGCCCATGAGCGGGCACAATTTGGCCGTACTATCAGCAACTATCAATTGATCCAGGCAAAGGTGGCCAACATGGCAACCGATCTTGAGGCCTCAAGGCTTTTGACCTATCGGGCCACACACATGGTCGATAAAAAGATCCCCTGTTTAAAAGAGGCAACAATGGCCAAGTATTTTTCCACGGAGGCCGCCTGCAGGGCCGGGGACCAGATTACCCGGATCTTTGGGGCATACGCCTATTCCATGGAGTACTCGGCCCAGCGGTACTACCGGGACAATCGATTTCTTCTTTATGGCGGTGGCGCCCATGAGATCCTTCAGCCCAATATCGCGAAGTGGGTGGGGCTTTAGGATTGTCGATTGTTGATTGTTGATTGATGATTGGGGAATGAGCAAGCACGGTTGAAGATGGGATGTGAAAATGTAAAGTTGTTTTTCGTAAGCCCTTAATGCGCAGGATAAACAGGGAGCATAAGAAATATGACAGAGAGAAAAATACGGGTGCTTTTAGGAAAGCCCGGTGTGGATGGTCATGACAGGGGCGCCAAGGTGGTGGCCCACGCCATGCGCGAGGCCGGGATGGAGGTGATTTATACCGGTCTTCATCAGACCGTAGCCAGTATCCTGAACCAGGCCATCCAGGAGGATGTGGATGTCATAGGTCTTTCCATAATGTCCGGAGCCCACATCCCCATCTGCAAAAAACTGATGGGAATGATAAAAGAACAGGGTATGGAAAACAAACTGGTGGCGGTCGGTGGTGTGATCCCCAATAGGGATATTCCGATCCTCGAGAAAATGGGGGTGGCGGGGATCTTTCCGGGGGGGACGCATTTTGACGAGATAATAAAGTTTATACGAGAAAATGCCTCGAATTGAAAGACGGGGACGGACGGGGGATAACCATGGGAGTAGCCACATATATAAAGGGTGAAAAGGATGCCATAAATGAGGTGATTCTGCAGTCGGGTATAAAAATAAAGCCTTCCTATACACCCGAGGACCTGGAACGAATCGGTTTTGACTACGAGGAAGACCTTGGGGACCCCGGCGAGTTTCCCTTTACAAGAAGCCTTCATCCATCGGGTTACCGGAGTCGAAACTGGACAACGCGTCAGTATACGGGGTTTGGTACACCCGAAGAGACCAACGAACGGTTCAAACTGATGATATCCCATGGTCAGACCGGGCTCAATGTGGCCTTTGACCTGCCCACCCAGATGGGATATGACTCCGATGATGAGATGGCCGAGGGGGAGGTGGGTCGCGTGGGGATGGCCGTGGACTCCCTGAGGGACTTTGAGATCGCGTTTAAGGACATCCAGCTGAACCGCATCGGGAGCGGCCTCACCATAAATGCAGTGGCGCCTGTCATTCTGGCCATGTATCAATCCATGGCAGAAAAGTTTGGATACAAAAAGACGGAGATTTCTGCAACGCCCCAAAACGATATCCTAAAAGAAATAGTGGGTCGGGGGGCGTGGATCTATCCTGTGGAACCCGCCGTCAGACTCATTGGAGATACCATCGAGTATGCCATGAAAGAGCTGCCCCGGTGCAATCCTGTGTCGGTGTGCGGGTACCATATCCGAGAGTCGGGTTGCACCCCGGCCCAGGAGATATCCTATGCCCTGATGATCGCCTTTGCCTATATTGATAACGTGGTTGCCCGCGGGTATCAGGCGGAGGAATTTGTGGGGAGATTTTCTTTTAACCTAAACGTCTACGGCAACATATGGGAGACCGTGGCCAAATTTCGTGCGGCCAGAAAACTGTGGGCAAGGCTGCTCCGTGAAAGATACGGTGTGCGGAACAAAAAGGCGCTTTTTCTCCGGGGAATATTTGGGGGGGGAGGCTCAGGGATGACAAAACAGCAGCCGGAAAATAACATTATGCGCGGGGCCTATTACGCCCTGGCCGCGGCCCTTTCCGGTGCCCAGACCACGGCGCTGTGTTCCTTTGATGAGGCCTATACGATCCCCACTGAAAGGGCTGCGCTCCTCTCCTTGCGGACCTTCCAGATACTCATGGATGAGATCGGTCTCAGGGATACCGTGGACCCCCTGGGAGGGTCTTATTTTATGGAAACCCTGACCAAGGAGATGGAAGAAAAGATCGTAGGGGAGATGGAAAAGATTGAGAAGGTGGGCGGCATGGTCGAGGCGGTCTCCACCGGGTATGTCCAGGGGGAGGTGGCCCGACAGGCCTATGAATTCGAGAAGAAACTCCAGGATGGCACCATAACCAAGGTGGGGGTAAACAAATACACCGAAGGTGTTGACATGGAGGTGGAACTCCATGAATACAACGAGGAATGGGCGCGTCTTCAGATTGAACGGTTGGGGGAGTTGAAAAAGGAAAGAGACAATAAGGCCGTGGGAGTTTCCCTAAAGGCGCTTGAGGGTGCGGCCGGGGATAAAAAAAATGTCATGCCCTACCTGGTGGAGTGCTCCCGGCATTATGCCACGGTAGGAGAAATGGCCAATGTGTTTAGGGATGTTTTTGGAGAGTATATAGAGCCGGGCATCTTTTAGAGTCTTGGTTTGTAATTTCTCCACAAAATGCGAAGATGTTTTGTTGAAGTTAACCGAGTCTTTTTATTCCCAATAAGGTTTTAGGTGTCGGACCTCCGGCTCCGCTTTCAGCTCGTAGGGCTTCCAGGCCGGAGGATAATTTTGTGCTTTGTATTTCGAATTTCTTGAGCGAAAGGGGGTGATGAGAAGAGAGACCATCGCTAGACTGGAAATAACAAGCTGTCCATAAAAAAAGGAGGACTGAATCATGAAAAGAACATTAGGTTTTGTGTTGGCCGGGATTTTTTTGGCATCGATCTTTTCAATCATCTGGATTCCGGCGACTGCCACAGCCGGACCGATTAAACTGACCTACGCTAACTTTCCGCCCGTCCCCACCTTTCCCTGTGTCCAAATGGAAAGGTGGAAAAAAGAGGTGGAAAAACGAACCAATGGAAAGGTTGTCATTGATACTTTTCCCGGGGGAACACTCCTCAAGGCCAAAGCGATAATGGATGGTGTTATCGCAGGGACCGCAGATATCGGTAATTTGTGCATGGCCTACCAGCCGGGGCGGTTTTTGATAACAAATGCCATTGCCCTCCCCCTGGGTCTACCTAATTCAGAAGTCGCCAGCCTCGTCTTGTGGGATCTTTATAAAAAGTACAAACCCAAGGCCTTTGACAAAGTGAAGGTGCTCACCATGTTTACGAGCGCGCCGTCCAACATCATGTCCAAAATCCCCATCAGGAACCTGGAGGAACTAAAAGGTGTGCCGATTAGAGCATCAGGCGGCGCCGCACAGATTCTGAAGGCCTGGGGCGCAAACCGTGTGGGAATGCCCATGCCGGAGACTCCGGAGGCCCTCCAGAAAGGCGTGGTAAAGGGGCTATTCTCTTCGCTGGAAGTCATGAAGGATTTTAAGTTTGCCGAACTCTGTAAATATGTGACCATGACCCAAACACCCGTGTATCCTTTTGCAGTGGTGATGAATATGGACAAATGGAACTCGTTGCCAAAGGATGTGCAGGAGGTCTTGGATGGGTTGGGGACCCAACAGGCGGCATGGACAGGCGTTTATATGGACAAACATGTGAAAAAAGCCATGGCCTGGTCAAAGAAAAAACAGGGTGTCAAGGTATTCAGACTTCTCAAGAAAGAAAAGGCCAAATGGAACAAACTGCTTGAACCCATAACGGCCGATTGGATCAAAAAGAACAAAGCAAAAGGGCTGCCCGCCGAGGCGATTGTTCGGGATATAATGGATTTTGCCCAGATGTACGAGGGCAAATTATAGGCTGAAACATTTAATCGGAACCCGGAATGACCCGCGAAGGGCATTTCGGGTTCCAGAAATGAACGCGGAAAACCGATCATGATGATTTTGGATAGGATAAACTATTATCTGAACCTTGGCCTTGTTTTTATTGCCGGTCTGTTTCTGATGGCAATGATTGTCTTGACATGCGCCAATGTTTTCTCACGTCTTGTCTGGATTCCCATCAGCGGGAGTTTTGAACTCATGGGGTTTTTTGGGGCCATGGTGACCGTTTTTGCCCTGGGTTACACACAGATGCGAAGGGGTTACATTGCTGTTGATATCCTGGTCACGAGGTTTTCCAAAAAGACCCAACAGATACTGACCGCGGTCAATTGCATGATCTGTATGATCTTCTTCGCGCTTGTGTCGTGGCAGATCACCAAATATGCCACTACGTTGTTGGAGACGGGGGAAGTCACCGAGACGCTGCGGATCATTTATTACCCCTTCACCTATGGCGTGGCCTTTGGGTGTGCCGCGCTCTCGTTGGTTTTTCTGACTGATTTGTTGAAATTATTTTTTCAAAAGGAGGATGAAGGGTGAGTTTGACCCTGGTAGGAATTCTTGGCATTGTCATCCTTCTGGCAGTCTTGTTTTTTTTGGGCATGCCCGTCGGGTTTGCCATGGGGATCGTGGGGTTCTGCGGTTTCTGGTACGTGGTTTCTTTTAAGGCCGCTATCACGGTGGTGGGGAGTGACATCTGGGGTACATTTTCCAAATATGGTTTGACTGTAATCCCGCTCTTTATTTTTCTGGGATACATCGCGTTTAATTCGGGTATTGCAGAGAGGCTTTATAATACCGCTTACAAGTGGTTCGGGCACTGGCGGGGTGGGCTGGCCATCGCCACCATAGGGGCAGATGAGCTCTTTGCTGCCATCTGTGGTTCCAATACGGCCACGGCCGCCACCATGGGGGCGGTGGCGTTGCCCCAGATGAAAAAGTATGGCTACCATACGCTCCTGAGCAGCGGTACGGTTGTGACCGGAGGCACTTTGGGGACGGTGATGCCCCCCAGCGTGGTCCTGATTATCATCGGGCTCCAGACAGAGCAGTCCATCATCAAGCTTTTTCTCGCGGGTATCCTCCCTGCAATCCTTTTGGGGCTCTTGTTTGTGCTGACCATTTTTGTA
>JAUVRS010000010.1 GCA_030597505.1 Desulfobacteraceae bacterium | reverse complement strand
TGCCCACGTTTGTTCGGCTTTCTGTTTCGGCAAGCCAGATTGGTCACCCCATGGGTGACTACCTCTATAATGTTTTGGGGGCCAGAAATGTCACTTTCATCGGCCAGGATTACGCCTGGGGCCACGGCCTTACACTGGGTGCGGCGAGAACTTTCAAGGAAGCAGGCGGCAAGGTAGCCAAGATCCTCTGGACACCCATCGGGACAGCCGACTACGGGCCGTTGCTCGCTTCTATTCCCACAGACACCGATTGGGTGGTAGCGAACGTGGTGGGTGCCGACCGGCTCCGACTCTTTAATGCGTGGTTCAATTTTGCCTATGATCGGAAGTATAAGATCGCCGGCGGCTACTGGCTGCATTCCGACGTCCTATTTCAGCTAGACGACAAGGCGGTGGACCTCATCGCTCAATGCAACATTTACTCCGCCGGCATCGATACGCCGGAAAACAAGGCCTTTGTCAAGGCTTTCATCAAAGAATACAAAACCGTCCCGTCGTGGATGGCTGAGAGCGCTTACACAATGGGTCTTTTTGCAAAAACGGCGATTGAAGCCCTCAATGGCAAACTGGACGACAAACAGGCATTTGTTGATACAATCCTAAAGGTCAAAGTCAATGCGCCCCGCGGCCCAGTGAGCCTGGACAAATATCATAACCCCATCCAGAACGTTTATGTTTCGAAGGTTGAGAAGGTTAATGACCCGATCCTGGGTGAGATTAAGATCAATGTCCCCATAAAGACCTACAAAAATGTCTCCCAATTCTGGACGTGGAACCCGAAAGATTTCCTGGCTGATGGGCCTTACAAGAGATAAATAGCCCCATAACGTCCCGGTCAGGCCGGTCCGGCCCGACCGGGACGTTCATTTGATTTCTTCAGAAATCCCTGAAACATACGTGCAAAGCTCTGCCTTTCTGTCCCGGAATCGGGAAACCGGGGACAGCGATCTCAGTTACTCTAAATGATATAAACAGCAATTCAATCCCTGGCTCACGTATGAAAGGAATGGCAGTGGATGAACTGGATCCTGCAAGCGCTTAACGGCTTTTCATTGGGGGCCCTTCTTTTCCTTCTTGCAAGTGGGTTCACGCTCACCTTCGGACTTGCACGGGTCGTGAACATGGCCCACGGTATGTATTATCTCTTGGGTGGCTATATCGGGCTGAGTGTCCTGCGGTTTACGGGAAATTTCTGGCTGGCTTTACTCGCTGGTGGATTTTCCATTGCCATCCTGAACTATTTTGTTGATCGCTACCTCATTCGTCGAACCGGTGAAAATCATCTGGCGCAGGTGCTTCTCACAGTAGGTATCGTATTGATACTGTCTGATATCGCGCTCACCATCTGGGGAGGAGATTCGCTCAGCCTTCCGCCGCCCGCGTTTGCACGGGGGCCTATCGAACTCCCCGGCAATATCTTCTACCCAAAATACAGGTTCCTGCTCATCGTGTTCGGAGCGATCATCGGCGCCGTGTTGTGGATACTTTACAAGAAGACGCAAATCGGCGCAATCGTCCGCGCGGGTGTTGAAGATCGCGAGATGGTCAACGCCATGGGCATCAACATTGATCGTCTGTTCACACTTGTCTTTGCCTTGGCAGGCTTCCTGGCAGGTATGAGCGGTGTCGCGGGCGGGGCCTTTCTGTCGCTTTATCCGGGTGCGGAGTGGGAGATCCTCATTCTGGCCCTTGTGGTGGTTATCGTGGGGGGTCTGGGAAGCCTGGAAGGGGCCATGGTCGGAAGCGTCATCGTAGGGCTAGTGGATGCTTATGCCCGCTGGCTGCTCCCCGAGTTCTCCCATTTTGCGGTATTTGCGCCTATGGCCGTGTTGCTGCTTTTTCGGCCTCAAGGTTTATTCGGTAAGGAGGCTTAGAGATGATTCTATCCAGGTGGTCCTTACTCCTCTGCGTGGTTGCCGCTGCTTTGTT
Organism: Desulfobacteraceae bacterium; assembly: GCA_030597505.1. Classification (GTDB taxonomy): domain Bacteria; phylum Desulfobacterota; class DSM-4660; order Desulfatiglandales; family Desulfatiglandaceae; genus JABMQV01. Next base: position 18,450 of record JAUVRS010000010.1, on the reverse strand, counting down.
TGCCCCTCTCTATCTGGGTCCCTTTTGGCTAAGCCTGCTTATGCAAATCCTGATCTTTGGTTTGCTCGCCCTGTCAGTTGAACTTCTTCTTGGTCATATCGGCCTGTTTTCAGTCTGCCAAGCGGCCTTTTTTGCCGTGTCAGCCTATACAGTCGCCATTCTCCAGGTAAAGTACGGCCAACCCACAATCGTGGCGGTCCCGGCGGGTATGGGGGCGGCCATCATTCTGTCTTTAATTTACGGCATAGCCGTCCGCACGAGCGGCGTCTATTTTATTTTGGTGACCATCGCCTTGGGCCACGTTTTTTGGGGGATATCATGGACCTGGGTGTCCTTCACCAACGGCGAAGGCGGCATCACCAATGTACCGGCACCGGCAGTGGGTTCACTGGTCATCACCAGCCATTCGTCCTACTATTACATTGTGCTTGCTGTGGTCGCGCTGTGTGTGTTGGGCTACCGCACATTGACCCGTTCCCCGTTCGGGCTTACCCTGCGTGGCATACGAGAAAGTGAAAGCCGGATGCGCGGACTGGGTTACAATATTGCCGCACACAAGTACACCGCCTTTGTACTTGCCGGCACACTATCCGGAATCGCAGGGCTTTTGTATATTTATTTCAACAGGTTTGTATCTCCGGCCAACGCGGAATTTTTTCTCTCAATCGAAGTGGCGTTGATGGTCCTCGTTGGGGGCACGGGGACCATTTTAGGGCCCTTTATCGGTTCGGCGATCATGCTTGGGCTCCGAAACTACGTAAGTGCGTACATCGACCAATGGATGATCGTTATGGGCTTAATCTTTATCGTCACCATGCTCTGGACGCCCGATGGAGTCTTAGGCGTGATACGAAGTCTCGGAATTCGGGGAAAAACTTCGCATAACCAGCCAGGGCATCGTACACGCACCCCTGAGGAGGGAAAATAGGCAGGATGGATCAGAACGCGGTAGAAGTGGCAGGACTGACCAAGGCGTTTGGGGGCGTCCGCGCTGTGGAAAAGGTTTCCATGAAGGTGCCGGTCGGCCAACGCCGTGTGCTCATTGGTCCCAACGGGGCGGGAAAGACGACCCTTTTCAACTGTATTACAGGCACGTTTACCCCGACCAGCGGAAAAATTTTTCTCTTTGGAAAAGATGTTACCCGTCTTGCTGAGCATCGCCGTACGGCAATGGGGGTTGGCCGTACTTACCAAATAACAAACGTCTTCCACGATCTCACGGTGCTGGAAAACCTCGTTCTAGCCATACAGGGAAACAGTCGACAGAAATGGGTCATGCATCGTCCGGTGAATGCGTTTTCAGACTCTCTGAAACGGGCCGGCAAAGAGCTCGACCGCGTCGGGCTCAAGGATCGCACCCATGACTCGGTTCAACATCTTTCCTATGGCGAACGTAAACAACTGGAACTGGCACTGGCGCTGGCTTCACAGCCGCGGGTGCTTTTCCTGGACGAACCGTGCTCGGGGCTTTCACCTGGTGAACGCCAACGTATCGCTGAGATCATCAAGGAATTCCCACGGGATATCACGCTTATTCTCATCGAACACGACATGAGTATTGCCCTTGGTTTGGCCGACCAAGTTTCGGTGCTACACCGCGGAAGCATTATCCTTGAGGGCACACCCGATGAGGTTCGGGCCAACCCGGAGGTCCGGGAGGTGTATCTTGGCAAAGTCTGATTCCCTGCTTGCGATCAATGACATTCACACTTATTATGGGGATAGTTATGTTCTCCAGGGTCTAAGTCTTGAGGTAGCGTCAGGACAGATCGCGACGTTACTGGGACGAAATGGGATGGGCAAGACCACCCTTATCCGGTCCGTGGCCGGCCTGACCCCTCCTCGGCGGGGTACCATCAGTTTCAAGGGGAAGTCTCTTACGGGATTACCCCCTTACAGAATTTCTCAGTTGGGTTTGGCCCTTGTACCGCAGGGACGTCGGATTTTTTCCGCGCTGACGGTTCGCGAAAACCTCCTTGTACCGACCAGCAAACTTGCAGGAAGAAAAGGCCAGGGGAATAGCCAACGGGGGCGCTGGAATTTAACCACGGTTATGGAAGAATTCCCTCAGCTCGCTGAGCGGGCAGGCCAGTCGGGAGGCGCTTTGAGCGGTGGGGAACAACAGATGCTTGCCATCGGCCGGGCCTTGATGGCAAACCCTGATCTTATCCTGATGGATGAGCCCTCAGAGGGCTTGGCGCCGGTTTTGGTCACCCAGATCGGTGAAATTATGCAGAGTATTCGCGAACAGGGCCACTCCATTCTCCTTGTGGAACAGAATTTCGGGCTCGCCATGGATGTGGCCGACTACGTGTACGTGATCACATCCGGGCAAATCGTCTATCACGCTACTCCAACAGAATTAGAGGAGGAAACCGAGATCCTGGATCAGCATTTGGGCATATAGGCCCTATGGTAATCTACAAAAAGTCCGGCAAAAATCTTTGACTCGTTTTAAACAACTGAAGAGAAAACAAATTCAAAAAATATGGATCTGAAGGAGGTCGAGATGTCTTTTGACAAGACGACCCACACGCTTGTGGGGAAATCCATCCCGCAACCCGATTCCCTGGATAAGGCGGTGGGGAGAACGCTCTTTAGCGACGATGTCAGGTTTTCGGGAATGCTGTGGGGGCTGGCACTACGGAGCCCCTTTGCCAACGCTCGTATCCGTCGTCTGGACGTGAGTAAAGCCAGGAGGCTGGCGGGGGTCCGCACGGTGCTCACGGCCAAGGATATCCCCGGAATTAACCGGCGTGGGAACATGCCGGGAAATCGCGACGATCAGCCCGTTCTTATGGAGGATCGCATCCGCGCCGTGGGTGACCCCATCGCCCTGGTTGCGGCGGATTCCATTGAAATTGCGGAAGAGGCGATTTCCGCTATAAAGGTTGACTATGAGCAGTTTCAACCCGTGGAAGACCCGGTTGCTTCCCTGGCGCCCGATGCTCCTCTTGTTGATGAGGAAGGCAATATGATTTCCGAATTGGGCTACGACCGGGGCGACACAGAAAAGGGCTTTGCCATGGCTGCGGTCATCGTGGATGAAACCTATCGCACCCAATTTGCCGAGCACGCGTATCTGGAACCTGAGGCAGGCGTGGCCTGGCTTGACGCGGGTGGTGTCATCCGCATCCGGTGCGGCACCCAATGGGTCGAGAACTTCCGGCACATCGCTCGGATACTGGGGGTTTCCCATAACCGGGTGCGTCTTGAATCCCCCCTTGTTGGCGGTGGTTTTGGGGGCAAAATATTTATGACCATTGAACCATTGTTGGCCCTCTTGGCAAAGGCAACAGGGCGCCCGGTGAGGATGGCCCTGACACGGGAAGAGTCCATTCTTTCATCTACCAAACGCCACCCCTATATTATGCGGTACAAGCTGGGGGCAGATGCCAAAGGCCGGCTCATAGCGCTTGATGCTGATCTTGTTGCAGATGTGGGTGCCTATTCGGATGCAAGCCCTATCATCGCATGGTATTCCATTGGTTTTCTTGCGGGACCTTACCGCTGTGAAAACGTTACGGTCCATTCACGATTTGCCCTTACCAACAACCCATCGGGTACAGCCATGCGAGGGGTGGGCTCCGCCCAAATCACCTTTGCCCTGGAGGGTGCCATGGAGAGTTTGGCGGAAAAACTGGGTATGGATCCTTTTGAACTCAGAAGACGAAATTACCCCTCCAAAGGAGAGTCGCTTTCCACAGGCCAGCCGCTCAAAAACGCCGTCTTTTTATCTGAGACATGGGAGGCGGCCGACAAGGCCCTGGATAAAGCCCTCTCCCGGAACAAGGCGGAGATCAGAAACCTCAACCAAAAGTTGCTTAGGGCAAGGGGTCATACATCAAATATGACAGGCTATGGCCGCCGCCATGGACATCTTTCACAGGCCCAGGTCTCAATGCAGCTTGACGGAAGCGCGGTGGTCTCTGTCGGTGTGGCGGATATCGGGTCAGGACAGCGGCTTGGGTGTCAACAGGTCGCCGCTGAGATCCTTGGTCTGCCCATGGACAAAGTGACCCTTAACACGTCTGACTCTCAGCTCAACCCCATCGCCGGGATGACAGCTGGGAGCAGGACATTCCTAAACGCCGCAGGTCCTGTCCTGCGAGCTGCGGAACCTATCGCCAAGGCCCTAAAAAAAGCAGCGGCCGGCCTCTTGGAAGCACGGACAGAAGATATCATTCTGGCTGACGGGAAGGCATTTGTAATGGGCTCGCCAAGCGTCACCGTGCCTCACGCCCAGCTTGTCGCAGCAGCTGCAGCCGCCGGGGCGTCCCTGACAAACCTGGGGACGCTAAGAATCGAAGAGGATCTTTATCCTGGAGAGGAAACAGCCCACAATGCGGGTTGGCTTGATTACACGTTTGGCGGAATGGCCGCGGAAGTTGCTGTCGACCCTCAAACCGGACAGACAACCATTCTTGGTTTGGGTATTTCTCACGACGTAGGGACCTCGGTCAACCCTCAAATAGTGATAGGCCAGTGTGAAGGCGGTGTAGCCCAGGGCATGGGGCTCGCCCTCACAGAAGATTGCTGCGTAAAAAACGGCAAAACCGAGGCCCATGATTTTAGCACCTATCTGATCCCCACCAGCCTGGACATGCCCCCCATTGAGGTATCCATTTTGGAGTCCGGTGAAGGAGAGGGGCCTTTTGGGGCCCGGGGCATCGGTGAACCACCGCATAATATTACACCATCCGCTATTGCAAACGCTGTTTCCCGGGCCATCGGCGTTCGGGTTACCTCGCTGCCCATCACCCCGGAAAAGGTCCTGGTTGCACTGCGCACGGGCCAATGGCCTCTTTAGAACCAAGGTGTCATAAAGAAATGGGCAAGAGTATTTTCCCGCATTGGAGATAGTTTAGACCGGATGGTTTCTAATGACCAAGAAACAATCACAAAACCCTGTTGGCGGAAAAAACCAATGAAAAGGCAAAAAAGGAGGGGTTTATGAGAGGATTTGATTTCCTGTCACCTGCGTCCCTGAGTGCCGCCCTTCGTGCAATTGACGGCCAAGGCAAGAATTACAAGATTTTGGCTGGAGGCACGAACCTTATCCCCAATCTCAGAGACGGCGCCATTCATCCCGGTCTGGTGGTGGATCTTGGGGGTATCAAAACACTCAAATACATAAGAGAAAAAGATGGTAGGATGAAAATAGGGGCGCTTACAACCATCAGTGACCTCATGGGTTCTTCTCTTATAAAGAAACGGGCAGGACTCTTGTGGGATGCGATTCAAACATTTGCCGGCCCTCTTGTAAGAAACCGGGCCACTGTGGGGGGGAACCTTGTGGACGCATCGCCGGCCGCAGACACCGCTGTTCCCCTTCTGGCACTAAACGCTCGGGTCAAACTCAGAAGCATTAAAGGGCAGCGTACCGTGGCGTTAAACAACTTTTTCACCGCTTATCAAAAAACAATGATAAGGCCTGGGGAGATCCTTTCAGAAGTGGTGTTTCCCATACCTCCGCGTCGGATAAAACACGGTTATTTCAAACTGGGTCGTCGAAACGCAATGGCCATTTCCGTGGTCAGCGTGGCAATGTTGCTGGACATAAAGAAAAAGATATGCGCTGATGCAGCCATTGCACTCGGGTCTGTGGCCCCTACACCCTTGAGGATTGAAAAAGCCGAAGCAGTTTTGAGGGGAAAAAAGGTGGACTCCGGGCTGGCAAAACAATGTGGAGAGATGGCTGCGAAAAACGCAAGCCCAATCAATGACATCAGGGCATCGGCAGATTACAGACGGACCATGTGCGCGGTTCTGGTGCATCGTATGATCTGCCAAAGTCTGGGGATCGAGCATTCGCCTTGGCATCCGGTAAAGGAGGGATTCTGATGGAGGTTTTTTCTGTTCAATTCAGGGTTAACGGCGAAGAGGTCGAGGCTGAATTTCCCGCGCACCTCACGCTTTTGCAGGCATTAAGGGAACTGGGCTATTTTGAAGTCAAAAATGGATGTGAAAAAGGTGACTGCGGAAGCTGTACTGTCCTGTTGGATGGCCTCCCGGTCAACTCCTGTTTGGTTCTGGCTGTTCAAGTCCAGGACAAGGAAATAATCACTGTTCGATCACTTGGCTCAGCGGATAACCTACACCCCCTTCAAGAAAATTTCATAAAACACGGCGCAATACAGTGTGGTTTTTGCACACCGGGGATGCTTCTTTCAGCCAAGGCGCTCTTGGATAAAAACGCCTCTCCAACACGGGAAGAGATAAATGAGGGCATATCCGGAAATTTATGCAGGTGTACCGGTTACGTTAAAATAGTCGATGCTATCAAAGCTACGGCAGATCAGCTGAAAACAAACCAGAAAAAAAGGAGGCATTAGTAATGCATTATGTCGATAAAGTAGTCATCACCACACTGGTCGAAAATTATGTGGATATGCTCATTCCAGATACGGATACGGTCAAACGGGCAAGCTTGGCATCACACTTTGATCCACGCAAAAAGAAAATCCGTGCTGAAAACGGAATCTCCTTTCTGGTAGAAATATTTTTTGGGGATTACAGATCCAAGGTGTTGTTTGATGCAGGTCTGACCGGCGATACGCTCCTCCATAACATGGAGGTCTTGGGCATTTCACCCAATGAGATTGATCATGCCGTCATCAGCCATGGGCATCCCGACCATTGCGGTGGCTTGCTTGGCCTTTTGCAGGCAAGAGATTATCCTCTCCCTGTGGCGTTACATCCGGATGCCTTTATAACCCGTTATTGTGTTTTCGGCACTGGAATTGTGGTCCCAACATACAGCCAGGAGTTTCGGAAGTCCGAACTTGAAGAGGCGGGTGGGACACTCGTGCTAACCAGGGACCCCCTACAGGTTGCACCTGCCACGTTTACCACCGGAGAAATCCCTTTAAAGGTGTCTTTTGAGCCCCCAGGTCCGCCGGGTTGGAATCCGTTGAAATGTATTCGAGATGGAAGACTGGAAGATGATCACACTCTGGATGATATTGCCATGGCAATCTGTGTCAAAGATAAAGGTCTTGTTGTGATCACTGGTTGTGCACATGCCGGTATTATCAATTCAATTCGTCAGGCACAGACCGTAACCGGCGTTAAAGCTGTTTACGCCATCTTTGGTGGTTTTCATCTTGGTTTCCCTGGTGTATCCGATGAAAATGTGGATCATACCCTCAATGATTTAAAAAGCCTTAAACCATCTATTGTCTCGCCCATGCACTGTAGCGGGTTTAACACGCTTGCAACAGTTGCCAGGGAGATGCCCGACCAATTCCTACTCAATACCGCAGGGGCAAGGATATTTCTGTAGTGGGGAGTTTGAATGTTGTTTCCTCTGAAACCGGTTAGTTGAGCAGTTCCGGGTTCAGAGGTTCACATATGAAACTGTAAACGGTTAATGTTTTTTAAACTTCCCGCATGTGGAAGCCATACTTTTCAACCCGCTCGCCACAGCCCCACCGTCAGACCCCACAACCAGAAAGGTAAATCCGTTTGCGATCCATTTTTCGAGATAATCCATATTTGGTACCAGGATGCCTGCAGCCTTGCTATTTTCCTTGCACGCCGCCGAGACGCTATCCATGGCACTGAGAAATTTCGGATTTTCAAACTGCTGCGGAATCCCAAGACTGACACTCAAGTCCAAAGGGCCGATAAACAACACATCGACACCGTCAACGGCGGCGATCTCAGGAGCATTATTGACGCCCTCCTCTGTTTCAATCTGAACGACTGTCAAAAGATTTTGATTGGCCTTTTCAAAATATTTGTCAAAATCCTGACCAAACCCACAGGCACGATTGAATCTTGCCACGCCACGTATGCCGTCTGGCGGATACCTCATCGCCGCCGCCGCCTGTCTGGCCTCCTCGGCCGTATTGACCCAGGGTATCATAACGCCGGTTGCCCCAAGATCCAAAACCCTTTTAAAACGGGGCGCTTCGTTCCAGACGATCCGCACAACCGGAGGGGCATCGCCGATACTGGCCGCCTGCATCTGGGGGATCAGTTCGCTGTAATCTCCGGTTCCATGTTCACAATCGATCCATATCCAGTCAAACCCAGACGCACCAATCATTTCCACTGTCAGACTTGAGCCAAGATTTGCACCAATCCCAAACATCAATTCACCATTTAGCACACGCTCTCGAATAAATTTCATACCCCCCCTTTCGACATCTCTCAGCTTGTGGTCAGCATCTGTCTTAATGGCTGGATCCAAAACACGGGCCCTACTCTTCGATACCGGCAAGTCGCTTGGCAGCCTTTTTCTTTGCATCAAGATCGCTTTCACGATAGATTGTGATACGATGGGCCTCGGGCGACCCCCCCCCATGGATATCCGAAACGGTATCAGCACTTTCCATCACAAGTTTTTCAATAAACCGGTACATTTTTATGCGGTCTTCAACCGGAACATCACTTACACCTTTTAGATATTTTTTTAACAGACCCCCGATTTCCGGGTTTTCAACATCCCTGTCCGACGGCAGGTCAGAAACAAACCCGCCTGCGATATCCACCAAAAGACGTGCCACTTCACTCAATTCTCTGCCTTCATGGATCTTGGATGCATTGGCCAGAACAGTGTCAATAAAGTATGCACCCGAGGGCTCCTCCTTTCCCTCATAGGATGCCGCAAGGCTACAGCCATAAAGAGTTTCAGCCCGGTGGATCATATCAATGACCTTTTGCTTGAGATGGCCGGCCTTGCCGGTGCCGCTGTAATCCACCATGGTCAGGGCCGCGCCGACCATACAATCGATCCGCCCCGACTTGCAGCCCCCGTGACTTTGGCGGTGGAAGGCGGAAAAACGTGCCACCATCTCCACAGCAAACTCCACTTCTCCGCACATAAAGACCCGGTCCCATGGTACAAACACGTCATCAAAAATGACTGTGGGACAATACTTTGAATACCTCACATTTCCGATATCGCATCCATCCAGTTCCCGGGTGTCCAGAGTTGATCGGCCCACCACGTGGATCAGACCGGGGGAATCCGTCGGCACAGCAAAAGCAACAGCATAGTCTTCATCCCCCTTCCCCAATGCCCTGGTTGGTAAAACGATAATTTCGTGGGAGGAAATAGAACCGGTCTGGTGGGCTTTGGCGCCTCTCACCACCATGCCATCATCCCGGCGTTCGACCACACGCAGATACATATCCTTATCAGGTTGTTCGTGTGGGCTGAGAGAACGATCGCCCTTGACATCCGTGACGCCGGCATTCGCTGTATAATCATTTTTCTGCATGTACTTCAAGAATTCCTGGAAGCGATCATAGTAGTTTGTTTTGTGCTTCTTATCGATGTCATAGGTCACAATGGCAAGCGCAGAAAGACAGTCCAGTCCGGTACATCTCTGGTGACATGTCCCCACACGATTTCCGAGCACACGATTGATCTTGACCCGCGCCACCAGATCCTCCACTGACGAGGGCGGTAGGGTAAAGCGGTTGATGGGTTCATTGATCAGAGGACTCTGGGTGACGATAAGATCACGATATTCCTCCATTTCGGCCAGTTCATACGTAGCCCCTGTAGCCTCAATGGCTGCCCTCAGACGAGGGTTGTCTACCACGTTCGCAATCTTCTCGCCAAACATATAGACCGTGGGTTTCATTTGTCTCAAAGACTCGATATATTGATCCTTAGTCTTGAGTCCCATGCTTTTTCTCCTTCTTTCACAAAAACATTTTCAAAATATGTGGGCCTCCAAGCCCACAGCCCCCGAAGATTCGAATTTCACCTCACCTCTACGTGACTTCTCAATAAAGTCCGGGAGAAACAATAGGACGTCTGGAGTGGAGTTCGGGTGTTTCTTGAAGGCGCTCTCTCAAATGGGATTTACTTCTCACCTTTGCAGTGGCTGATATTTGGGCTTCCGGCTCGTAGCGCCTCCAGCTCGGAGAGGTTTTCTCCTAATGAACCCTTATTGGCTTCTCCATGCTTTCGTCAAAACTCCAAATATGATAAAGCCGCAAAAAGGCACAAAATTCACAAAAAGTGAAAATGACATGTAACAAAATCAAGTGGTTACACACAAGTAAAATTCGGAACGTGACTTTTTACGAGACCATCAAATATCAGCCACGCTACGACGACTGGTTTAGAGAGCGCCTTCAAGAAACACCCGAACCACACGGCGCCCGAACTTATTGAGAACTTACACCACGGCCCTGCAAAGAATAGAGAAGAGGATCCGGCAGCAAACAGCGTTGAACAACCAACTCAGCCTTTAACACCCAGAAAGACCGTTATCGGTTACTTCTGGCTGATCAGCCACTCCAACCCCAGATAGGCAAGCCTTCCATCGGTCGGGACACCTGTTTTTGAATCCCATCCCATGGCCTCATAATAAAGCCTGAGGGCTTCAGCAAATTCTTTCTTATTGATCTGTTTCTCTTCCTCCGTCCCTTCATCCAGGGGTTCGAACAGTCTATCCGGGAGATAGTCGTCCTTGTTTGAAAGCCCTTCTCTGACATTGAACATACGTGCCATGGTAATGGCCCGTTCGCCCAGTTCCATTATCTCATACAGGCTGGTATCCCAGCCTGTCACTGCCGCTACTGTGTCGACAATAAGGGGAAGGGTATAAGCTGAATAGGGCACCGCCGAAAAGTTACAGATTCCCAGAGAGTTATTAAAACTAAAAATCTGCTGCGTATGGGCGAATTGACAGACTTTCTTTGGTCCCAAATCGGTTGGAGACATGGGTTCTGTGAGACCCAGAGGTTTCATGGCATCCAACATTACGCCTTCAGCTGCAAAGGACGTGTCATGGGGGGCCTCGATATGGTCCGCACCGGTGGGAGACACGGCAAAGCCCAGACCTACTCCTGTTTTTCCCCTTGGGTCATGAAGCGCCATTTCCAGACCTTTGATATGCATTGCCCATTCTTCACTGCCCTTTCCGATCTTCTGAGAGGCCCGCTTGACACCGTCGGCCAGGATGTCTCCAAAGCCCTCACGAAAAGCGATCTTTCGGATCATTTCCAGCATTCCATCTGCGTTGCCAAATCGGAGGTCGATCTTGTCCGTGTCATTTTCTGTCAAAATTCCCCGTTCCATACACTCCATTGCAAAGGCGATGCTTACACCCGTTGAAATCGTGTCTAATCCCCAACGGTTACAAAGCTCATTTCCGTGACAAATCGCCTCGAGGTTGTCAATACAACAAACAGATCCAAGAGAGGCAAGGGTCTCGTATTCAGGTCCGCCGTATTCTGGCGTGGCGCCATATTTTCCTTCAACTCTCACCGTCCGTTTACACATGATAGGGCAAGCATAACATCCCTTGGGCGCCTCAAGCAGGGTTTCCTCCAGGTTCTCACCCGAAATGGCCTCAGCGCCATCAAAGCGGCCCACCTGAAAATTCTTGGTTGGCAGGATACCCGAGTTCTGGAGACCCATGACAAAGACCGGGGTCCCTATTTTTTTTAACGTATACCCAAGCGGTGACTTGGGGATTCGGTCAACGGCCTCCTTCCTGATTTCTTTCATTTTTTCAGGATCGGCAACAGATACCTCCCCGGTGCCCCGCACCGCAATCGCCCGAAGGTTCTTGGAGCCCATCACCGCGCCCATGCCTGTCCGTCCGTTTACGTGTTTCAATTCATTGACCACGCACGCATAAGGCACGAGATTTTCCCCGGCCTGTCCGCATTGTGCTACACGAATTCGTTTATCACCCAGTTCATCGCGGATAAGCTGCTGCACCTCACCGGTGTCTTTTCCCCATAGGTTGGCAGCATCACGAATCTCTGCCTCCCCATCCTTAATCCAGAGATACACAGGATCGGGTGAACAACCCTCAATAATTATACCGTCAAACCCGGACAGCTTTAACTCGGGTCCCCAAAATCCACCGGCTTCCGCCTCTCCAAAGGCCCCTGTTAGAGGAGAACGCGCAGCTATGGTGTAGCGAGTCAGCCCCGGCATGGGCACACCCGAGGTGACGTTTGACATAAAAACCAGTTTGTTATCCGGTCCCAATGGATCCACCCCTGCTTTCTGTTCCTTTAACAGAAAATAGAGGGACAGGGCTGATCCGCCCATATACCTCCGATAGACGGTCTCGGAAGGGGTTTCCACGGTGGTTGTCTTGTTACTCAGATCTACTCTCAAAATCTTACCGTTATATCCGTGTGGCATAATATAACCTCCTTTAACATGCGGTTAACAAAAACCTTTATTTATAGTACTTTCCTCTCGATTCACTCCGAGGGCGTTCTCCTTACAAGCGCTAACTTCCCCCTCCTCTTATCATAGAAACTCTTTCCACTGCCGCCCGGGCATTCCCCCTGATTGCATCCCATTTCTGAGCTGAAATCATATCCTTGTTTGCAATCCAGGTACCCCCGACTGCCAATACGAATTCGTGCTGGAGGTAGCCCTCGAGGTTATCCATATTTATCCCCCCTGTAGGGATAAACCGGACGCCAAGGTGTGCGAAGGGGGCTGACACCGCCTTTAACATCTTGACACCCCCGCTCGCCTCAGAGGGAAAGTATTTCATCACTTTTGTATCCATGGAAAGACTTTTTTCAATTTCGGTCGGCGTCACAACCCCGGGAAAAAATGGGAGACCAATTTCCAGCGCCTTTTCCACGATTTCAGGGTTTAGGCCCGGGGCAACCCCAAATTCCGCTCCATATTCCCTGGCACGAATCAAATTATCAATTGACAGAATGGTTCCGGCCCCCAGCAACAACTGGGGGCGCTCCCTCTTTAGGATTTTTATTGTCTCTCCTGCCGCTTCTGTTCGAAAAGTGATTTCAGCGGCCGGAAGCCCTCCCTCAATAAGGGCATCGGCCAGAGGTAGCGCAAGGGTTGGGGATTCAACGGAAATGACGGGAATGACACCAAAGGTTTTCAGTTTTTTTATCAGGTCATTTTCTTTCATTTGGTTTACCTCTTGCCAATAATTCCACAAAGCCGAAAGCAACTTTCTTGTGACTTTCACTATGCATCATTATATGAGAAATACCCAATCGTCAAGATATTGTGACATCTATCGCCCCCAAAATGGCTTGACAAACGGTTTTGGGACGTATTAATGACTCACCCAGGAAGATTCAGTCAAAGATATTTAAGATTTGCAATCAATCAGACGAGGGAGGTTGGCGTATGAGATTTAAAGAAAAAGTTGCCGTTGTTACCGGTGGCGGGCAGGGAATTGGAAAAGCTGTTGCCCGGGGGTTAGCATCTGAAGGGGCCTCAGTTGTGATTAGCGACATCAACATGACCGCAGCCAACAAGACAGTTGAAGGGATAAAAAAATCTTATCAGGCAAAGACATTTGCCGTGGAAACCGATGTCAAAAAAAAGGAGGCTATACACAACCTTGTGGCGCTTGCTGAAAAGGAATTCGGGAGGATTGACATCCTTTTTAACAGCGCCGGGATCTGCAAAAGAATCGACATAGAGGATATCTCTGAGGAAGAATGGGACGACATGATAGACATTAACCTGAGAGGGGTCTTCCTATGTTCACAGGCGGTCATGCCCATAATGAAGCGCCAGAGCGAGGGGCGAATTCTTAATATGGCCTCATTGGCTGGAAAGGTGGGGGGGATTGCGGTTGGCGCCCACTACTCTGCCTCCAAGGCCGGTGTGATCTGTCTCACCAAATCTTTTGCCAGGGCACTGGGGCCTTACGGGATAACCGTCAATGCCCTTGCCCCCGGGCCTGTGGAGACAGCCATGATCGACGACTGGCCCGCGGAGGTCAGGGCAGATATGGCGAAACAATCTCCCTTGGGCCGCATCGCCAAAACCGAAGATGTTGCTGAACCCGCTCTTTTTCTTCTCTCTGACGGCGCCAAACATATTACCGGAGAGATACTGGACATAAACGGGGGCATTCTGATGGATTAAGGAACTTAGGGTTTGCGCAAGCCAGCCTATCCGCCGGCAATCACCATATAGAGTGTTAGCTCATCGCCATCCTTTAACACATAGTTATGTTTTCTCAAATTGTTGTTTACAGAAGTGGTAATATAACGTGTGTGATCTTCCCGGTATTGAAGGTCGTGTAAAACCGCTGAGATGGTCGTCCCTTCATTGCAGGACATCGCCATTTGTGCCTTTCCAAACGGCCTTTTGAGCATTCCTTTTATGCGAATCTCTACCCGAACCATGCCCGCCTCATTTGCCAATTTTCCAACTCCCTGACGTCACCGGTCTACCACCGGTGAGATACCGGATATCAATCCATCCTGATAAGGGCTTAACGCCATTTAATATCGGGGTCTTTTCGCAAGGGAATCCTGTGATACTCGTATGTGGGATACCCGATCATCATTGCCCCATAGGGGTCATGGTTTTTCGGAAGATCCAGGGCCTGGCGAAGCGGGGGATAATTGTTCGCGGTTGCGTTAAAATATCCGCCCCAACAGGCACCCAGTCCAAACGAGGGAGCTGCCAGTTCCAGGGTGGTCAGGGCGATGGTGCACCCTGACTCAGAGGCGGGGATGGGAAGATCATTGGGACCATGGGCCACGATCATGTGGGGCGCACCCCGGCATATCCAGTCGCCCCCATTTTCCCAGTCTCCAACGATTTGTTTCATCATAAACTCGGTGAACAGGGGTTTGCTTTCTCCGTTGAGCATGGACCGCATCCAGTCGATGACCATTAAACCCAGCCGGTTTACCTCCTCGCGGTTCTCGATAATAAGCCAGCAAACGGGTTGAAGATTTTTGGCCGTAGGGGCATATTGGGAGGCTTGTATAAGACGTTCAAGGATCTCTCGTGGCACGGGTTTCTTTTTGTAGGTCCGGATAGAACGACGAAACCGAATATGATACTCCATCTGCTCCAGGGTAATAAATAGTTCCGGTTGTCTTGGGGGACACGCTTCGGCTGCCATAATGTTCATATTAAAGGCCGCTTCAGGACAAACCGCCACACAATGACCACACTCAATACAAAGGTCATTTCCAAATTCCGTGACCGACGGCACATTTTCTTTGCCGGTCATTTCAATAACCCTCTCAGGACATTCGGCCACACATATTCCACACCGGTTACATTTTTCGTCATCAATAGTGATAAGGCTCATATTATTCTTCCCCTGTTTCTTTCTTATTTTTTGGTCTTGATGAGGGCTTCTCCGCTCTTTTTCTCAAAAACATGCAGGTCTCCGGGAGCCCCGGTAAGCCAGAGGGTATCTTCCTCGTTTGTTAAAAAATCCGCGGAAACGATAGCCTTTATTTCAATATCTCCCAGGCTGAGCGTCAAAGTTTTTTCCTCCCCCAGAAACTCGACAACCACAACGATCGCTTTGACACCTGAATCCGTAGGTTCTTTAGAGACCTGCACATTCTCAGGCCTGATACCAACAAAAACATCGGTATTTAGATAAGATTCCGGAATATCTTCTTTAACCTCCCAAGATACCATTGCGTCACCGTTTAACACCGCCACCCGGTTGGTACTCTCTATCTTCCCTTTCAGAAAATTCATGGAGGGTTCACCAATAAAACCGGCCACAAACTGATTTACGGGGTAATTGAACATATCATCCGCAGTCCCAATTTGCTGAATGGCACCCAGATCCATCACAATGATCTTATCAGCCAGCGCCACCGCTTCCTCCTGATCATGGGTAACGTATATGGTCGTGGTTGACAGTTCGTCGTGGATCTTCCGAATTCTGACCCTGATCACGGCACGAACCCTTTGATCCATGTGGGAAAGAGGTTCGTCGAGGAGAAGCACCGAGGGGTCCCTTACAAGCGCCCGGGCCAGGGAGACACGCTGTTGTTGACCGCCACTCAGTTTTCCCGGTTTTCTCTTTAAGACCTCTGTCAGTTCAAGGTCTTTGGCGATACCCTGAACCTTTGTCTCTATTTGCCGTCTGTCCATCCCCCTTGCCCGCAGCGGAAACGCAATATTTTCATACACCGTCAACGGGGGATAAAGGGCATAGGATTCAAACGCCAGGGCCACATTCCTGTCACGGGAGGTCAAATCATTGACCCGTTTGCCGTCGAACAGCATTTCTCCTTTTGTAATATCTTCAAGCCCCGCAAGCATGCGCAGTGTGGAACTCTTGCCGCATCCTGAAGGACCCAACACCGCAACAAATTCTTCATTTTCACACCGAAAACTGACATCTTTGACCGCAACCACATCTCCGTCGTAGATTTTCCAAACATTTTTAACTTCGACTGTGCCCATGGGATCCTTCCTATTTTGTAAGCGCCACGCTTTTTTTGAAAAAATACAGGTTTTTCTGGTCAACCTCCACCCACACTTTTTCTCCAACCTTCAAGTGAACACCATTATTCACAACCGCCTGAAAAAAATTATGGGTGAGTTCGAATGTGACTATGCTGTTCTTGGCCTCGCGAACGACCACGTAAACAGGCAACTGGAATGAGGCGTCTGACAGTCTCTCAGACGATATCCTGATGCTCTTGGGTCTGATGCCAATGCGAACCAAACGTTTCCCGTCTTCTTCCCACGAAGCCCGTTCCAATTTGGACAGCAACTCCTGTTTTAAGAGGAAACGGAAATCATCCCCCTGGAAAAAGGCTTTTCCATCTTCGTTTACGACCGCCCCGTCAACAAGATTTATGGGCGGATCACCCACCAGCCTTGCAACAAAGTCGTTTACAGGTGCTTCATAGATCTCCTCGGGTGTGCCGATTTGCTCGACGGTCCCTTTTCTGATGGCCAAAACGCGATCGGAGAGGCCAAGGGCTTCCCGATAGTTATGGGTCACATAAAGGATGGTGATACCCAGTTTATGGGCCAGCTGCTTCAAAGTGCTTCTGGCCGAGATCTTCAGTCTCGCGTCGAGATGGGCAATTGGTTCATCCAGCAGGTAAACCATTGGCCGTCGCACCATTGCACGGGCCAAGGAAACACGTTGTTTCTGGCCGCCACTTAACTGCTGTGGTTTTCTCTCCAGCAATTCGCCAATCCCAAGAAGGTTTGTGATTTCATAGACCCTTTCCTTTTCCTGCCCCCCGGAAAGTTCCCCCTTCCGCCTGGGAGCCCTCAAAGGAAACGCAATATTGTCATAGACCGAAAAGTGCGGATACAGGGCATAGTTTTCAAAGGCCATGGCCACATCCCTCTCGTCGGGGGGGAGATCATTGACCATCCGGTCGCCGATGAACACCTGTCCCTTTGTTGGCTTCTTTATCCCTGCGATCAACTCGAGAGTGGTTGTCTTTCCAGCGCCAGAGGGGCCCAAAAGGGTAAAAAACTCTCCCTCCCGGCACTCAAAACTGATATTGTTGACCGCAATCAAACTGCCGTATTTCATTGTTACGTTTACAAGCTTCACACCTGCCATGGGTTTTTTCACTCCCCTCCGTTTGATTCTTCCGTCCTGGGTCTGGGAACAAATCTAATGATCGCCAACACTGCTATTATTCCCACAATGGCGCCCACCCACATGGGTAGATATTCCTCCAGCATTCCAAGCCAAAAAAGATTGATGCCAATAAAAACCATTATTCCCCAAAAAAGCCTATCACCAAATTCCATTTCTTAGTCCTCACTCAATTAGATAAATTTTCCAAGCGACCCGTGGTGCTGCGGCTGGGCTTTCTATCCCTTTACTGCACCAAAGGTCAGCCCACGAACAATATATCTTTGCATAAACCAGGCCGCAAACAAGGTGGGCAGGATAGCAACACCCATTAAGGCCGCCATGGGCCCCCATTGAATCTCCACAGACCCCCAAAATGTTGAAAGTCCCACGGAAACCGTTCTGGCGATCCTTCTGGTAAAAAGAAACGCAAAAAAGAATTCGTTCCATGACCATATGAGACAAAAGGCCGTTGTGATGGCCACCCCGGGCTTGATCAAAGGGAACACGATTTTTCGAAGTATCTGAAACTGACTATACCCGTCCACCTGAGCCGCATGTTCAAGTTCCTGAGGGATTTCCTTAAAAAAACCGTAAAGTAGAAAAGTCGCAAAGGACATATTAAAATAAACGTAGAGCAAAATAAGCCCGAGATGGGTATCCAGAAGACCCAGATTTCTGTAAGCAAAAAAGAACGGCAGGGCAGCTACCACGCCGGGGAACATCCTCGTGGAGATGGTCACAAAAAGGAGGTGTCCTGCACCGGTCTTAAATCGCGCAAAGCTGTAGGCTGCGGGTAAAGATACAAAAATAACGATGGCTGTGCTCAGAACACAGATAATGAATGAATTCAGTAACTCCTTCAGTGAAGGTCTGACATTTACAATATAATTGTAATTATACAAGGTGGGCTCAAAAAGAATCTTATCAGGCTTAAAGATGTCATGGGGAGGCTTAAACGAAGTGACATATACCCAGGCGATGGGAAAAAGAAATCCAATTAGCATGATGAGTATCATTAGATAAAAAAGTACGCGTTTCACGTTGATTACCCTCCTACGAATTTAATAGGTTTTAATAGACAAGGTGGCAACTATCCACCATTAATCATTATCAAATTTTGATGCGGCAACTTCCATCAATA
>JAUVRS010000063.1 GCA_030597505.1 Desulfobacteraceae bacterium | reverse complement strand
TTGGGCATGGTGACAGTATGTGAATAAATCGGGTCCCACGAATCTCTTTGGCCCGCTTGACCTTGTTCATCAGATCCTCGGGAAAACCGACACAGGCCGTAGCGGCATAGGGAATCCGATGGGCGGCCATAATCTCCATGATCTGTTTTTTTCTGCGGGTGTTCCCCGTAGGTGAGGTTCCTGTCCAGGCAAAACGAGGGGTAGCCGAACTCACCTGGATACCCGTGTTCATATAGCCCTCATTGTCCATACAGACATATATCAGATCTTCGTTTCGGTCGGCAGCACCGGACAAGGATTGCAGACCAATGTCAAACGTCCCGCCGTCCCCCGCAAATGCCAGGACAGGGATATCGTCTTTGCCTTGGACCTTTAGTGCATTGGAAATGCCCGCTGCTGTGGGTGCTGCGATCTCAAAGGCAGAATGAAAAAGCGGGACATCAAGGGCCGCATTTGGAAAAGGTCCGGAAACGATGGCCACGCAAGAGGGGACAACGACCACGACTGCGTGATTACCTAGAGCGCGCAGGACCATTCGCATGCCCATTGCAAGGCCACAGCCAGGACAGGCCAGGTGACCCGGCCGCATCACTTCTGTAGGACGAGAGGTTTCTGTCAGCATCAGCCTTCCTCAAAAACGAGCGTTAAATGGTTTGTCTCGTAAATTCTCAATAATCTCGAGTGGGGTTCAGCTGTTTTTGAGTTGTTTACTCCGTCATCCAAATGGGCCCGTCCATGGCTTCTTTTCGCTCCATGGCATCCACAACGATACGCTCTATCATCCCGGGATCCACGTCAGTTCCGCCAATCCCCGCAAGATATCCCTGTATCTGCTGCCGCACCGGGCTATTGGCTAGGGCGGCTTTCAACTCGGAACAAAAGATCCCTTCTCGGCCCAGAGAAATATTTCTCTCAATGACTGCGATCTTGGATACGCTATCAAGGATTTTGCGAAGTGCTTGTGTGGGAAACGGTCTGAAAACCCTGATTTTCACCAATCCGATCTTGAGGCCTTTCTTCCGTAATATGGGCAGCGTCGCCCTTGCCGTGGAAGTAATGGTTGCCGTGGTTACCAGAACCAGGTCAGCGTCCTCCGTATCCACGGCCTCGACCATACCATATCCTCTGCCGAAGGTGCGGGCGAACTCCTTGTCCACATCCTCGATGACTTCCAGGGCCAGTTCCATGGCCTCCTGGCTGAGACGCCGGAAATCACGGTATTGCTTCTGGTTCACCACGCCCAGAGAAAATCGAGGGTTATCCACTTCAAACCTGCGCGGGATATCCACGGGGGGTACAAAACGGTCCACTTGCGTCTGATCCGGCACGTCCACTGGTTCCATAAAATGAGAAATATAATGTGCCTCCAGAACAACCATACACGGAAGGAGGACCTTTTCTGCGATGCGAAAGGCCTGAATCACCGAGTCCAGGGCTTCCTGGTTGTCTTCACAATAGATCTGAATCCATCCGGTGTCGCGCTGGGAGAGGCTGTCCGTCTGGTCGCTCCAGAATGCCCAGGGAGCAGCGAGCGTCCTGTTCACATTGGCCATGACTACCGAACTCCGGGACCCTGAGGCAAAATGGAGCATCTCGTGCATCAGTGCAAGCCCTTGGGACGATGTGGCTGTAAAGGTCCGGACACCCGGCAATGAAGCAGACAGGCATGCGGCCATGGCCGAATGTTCCGATTCCATACGCATCATGATCCCACCCAGTTCACCGCCAGCCTCCAACTCCGAAAGCTTTTCATAAATTGGAGTTTGGGGCGTGATCGGGTAGGCCGCCACAATTTGCGTTCGGCAGAGCCTCACGGCTTCTGCCACTGCGTGATTTCCCGATATAAATTTTTTCATATCCCCTCGTCCATGCTTATCACGCCCCTAGGGCAGACTGCCTCACACACGGCGCACCCCTTGCAATAATCTGAATCAGACCTATAGGTACGGAACTCTCCTCCAGGCGGTATGATGCTCAGGTCGGGGCAGTAGATGAAACAGCGATCGCACTCTGTGCAGGTACCGCAAAAAAAACACCGCTCCGCCGCCAGGACCGCCTCTTCTGCGCTCAAAGGGAGATCAACTTCCTCAAAACCCTTTCGTCGCAGTTCCAGTTCAAGACGTGGCAACGCTGTCGGCGGCCGGTGGTCCAGGAACAGGGGTTCAAGATCTTCGAATCTGACCACCTTCCTCGGATCCCAATCCTTCCGGTTATGAAATAACGCGTGGATGGAAAACGAAGGGCCTTCTCCCAGCCGCACCTTTGCTTCGGCTTCCCCAAAGGATTTTCCCACGGTCTGGAGATGGATGGCAAGGGCCGCCCGCTTTCCCGCTCCAATGGCCTCCACCACTGAACCCGGTGTCCTGATAAAATCCCCTCCCGCGAAAACCCCTGGCCTTGAAGTCTCCATGGTACCAGCATCTACCGGTAGGGCACTCCCTGGATCTCCCTCAATGAGACCGCTTTCTCTAAAAAAAGAGTGATCCGGCGCCTGTCCGATCGCAACGATAACCCGGTTCGCATCCCTGATCAGTGTCTCGGATTCATCAAATTTGGGGTCAAAAGCCCCTTCCTTGTTAAACACCGAAGTGCATTTCACAAATTGGACCCCCGCCAGACATCCACCCTCCTCAAGAATGCATTTCGGGCCCCACCCGTTGTGGAACAGGACACCCTCCTCCAGGGCGTCGTCACACTCCCGCTCATGGGCCGGCATTTCCACACGCTGTTCAAGACACACCAGGTCCACCTGATCCGCACCCAGTTTACCGGCAGTCAGTGCCGCATCAATGGCAACGTTTCCCCCACCGATCACCACCACTCTCCCCCGGAGGTCCTTCAACGTCCCCCTTCGAACATCCCTGAGAAAGTCAACGCCAAGATCTACCCCCGGAAGCTTAAATCCGGGGATGTCAACACCCAAAATTTCTTGAGCACCTGTAGCAATAAAAACAGCCTCGTTTTTTCTTCGGATTTCTGCCAGGTTTTTTCCGTCAACAAGGGTACCTGTACGCATCTGGATCCCCAGCGAGAAGATGCGCGCCAGATCGTCTTCCAATACTTTCTGCGGCAGCCGGTATTGGGGAATCCCCCACCGGAGCAATCCTCCCGGTTTGTCTTCTCCCTCCCAGAGATCTACCGGATGCCCCATTCTTGCCAGATGATAGGCGGCCGAAAGCCCTGCAGGGCCGGAACCGATGACGGCCACAGGATGACCGTTACCATCGTCTGTCAGGATCTGCGGTTGAGCCGTGCCCAATTCTGATGCAGCACGTTCCACCGCACGAATTTGAACGGTCTGGTCCCACTGCCCCCGATTGCAATCAATCTGGCAACGATGGTAGCAGACCCTTCCACAAACCCCGGGGAGTGCCGTTTCTTCCAGAAACAGACGTAATGCACCGTCGAAATCCCCCTGCGAGACCTTATAAAGGGCTCCCGTGATATTGTTTCCCGCAGGACAGGCTGCACGACAGGCTGAAACCTTTTCACGGTACTCTGGTCGTGCGGTGGCCCAAGTACCTGTCTTGAATACTTCCGTCGTGGAATGGGAGATAGGAATGATCTTTTCCGGGTCAATACACGCTAATTTAGCCACGTCAGTCCTCTTTTCTAGTTAGTCTCTGAACGAAAACCTCGAAGTGAAAGCGAATTCAACATCAATCATGAGGTTTTAGTGAGTTTGAATTAATTCTATTAATCCAAAATCTGAAATCTAAAATCTAAAATCGTGCCTGAACAGGGTTTTTGTTCAGGCACTGGTTATGATCAGTTCGCCGTACCCCTGGCGTGCGGCCTCCATATTTTCTTCTCTTTTGGCCGGCACTATTTCCTCAATGGCTGATATCAAATGGTCCATGGACAAAAGATTGGAAAAACGACAATAGGCCCCAAGAATTGCGGTATTGATAACGTGACCAAGGCCCAACTTCCGGGCAATGGCCGGGGCATCAACAAGACCCAGTGTATGTTCCGAAATCCCTTCAAGATCTGAAACCGGTTCACTCGTGCTGAGCAGTATCCGCCCGCCCGGCCGCATCAATCCACGAATTTCCTCCACATTGATGAGCGTCGTGTCAAAATAAAGGAGTTCGTCAGCCTGTTTTATGTCACATTTCAGGAGGATCTTCTCTTTGTCAACCCGGAGAAAACTCACCACGGGTGCACCTCGGCGCTCCCCGCCGAACACAGGATAACATTGGGGATACATGCCGGCCTTGAAAAAGGCCAGACCCAGCATCTGGGAGGCCATGACAACACCTTGCCCGCCTCGGCCGCAGAATTTGATTTCATTGATAGCCACTTGCTCTCCTCATGATTCAATCATCCCCCATTCTTGTCAATCAAGAGCATAGTACTTGATCTCGGGATTGGCCTAAAGGCCTGCACAAGGGACTCCAGCAGATCTTCTTTTTCCAGAATGTGGCGTATTTCGCGAACCGGGATTCCCGCACTCTCTGCCGGCTCAATTGCCCAGTTGAACAGACGACGCGACCTTTTGCAAAACCGAAACAACACTCAGACAAGCCAAGTAACTGGTTCGAGGGTTCTGAGGGCTTGGATGATTGCTCAACCGCATCTCAAAGGAACCGAAAGCGCCCCGAGCATATATCTCGTGGATGTTTCGATCGATAGTTGGGTCTGCCACCACCCGCACCAGGGTCTTCTCAGGCCCCACTCCGGCAAGGCTAATGGCAGCGGCGACATTTACGTTTTTTGGAAAACGTTTGACCGCTTCCAAGGCTTGCCCCTCATAGACCAATTTGGGCTCAGAAAGCCCATCCAGGTCCAACCCTTCCACTCCTGCAAGCCCGCGGGGAGGTTTGCGTGTGGTAAGGATCACCTCATCGAGTCTCTCAATTCTGGCAGCCCGCAGTGCATCTAACCCTCCTACGGCGCCCGATGGTATATGTATCTTGCAGTTTCTCTCCATAGCCAATCGCGAGACCTCTTTAAAAAGGCTGCTATCGACAAAAGCCCCAACGCTCATAATCACCATGTCTATGCCGCGTGAAAGAAAAAATCGAGCGCACTCCCCCACAAGCTCCTGGTTGGCGCACTCTATCACCAAATCTATATTTGAATCTGCAATTTCCTGATAGGAACCCACAACTGAAACATCAGCCATCTCGAGCTTCTTGGATAAATCCGGTGGTGGACGTTCAACATCAGCCACAGCAATCAAGCTGGCCCCCGGCACCTTTCCATTGATGACCTGTTGGGCCACAAATCCACCTATAGAACCAAGTCCGATAATTCCAACGCCTAAATTTCTCATAACAATCTTTCGTAAGCTCTCAATAACTTTGGACACCGTAGGGCTTTCGTCATTCACTGTTGCTTGTTTATGGCTTTACCTGTACCGTAATCTCGTTTTCCACCGGCGCATCAATCGTGAGTTCGTTTTGATACAGCGCGGCGCGGGCATGGCGACCGCGATCCTCGCCAAAGACTTGTACAAACAGGTCTGAAGCGCCATTCAGGACCTTTGGTGCATCCTTGAATCCCGGCGCGGCATTGATGTACCCCACCATTTTGACGATGCGCACCACGTTGTCCAGATCACCAATCACCGCCTTGATCATGGCAAGGTGGTTGATGGCCACCAGACGCGCAGATTGATAACCTTCCTCAATGGATAATTCCTTCCCAAGCTTGCCCTTATAAGGAAGCATATCCTCGTCGTCCGGGCCGGGTATGGTGCCGATGGTACCCGATACGTAAAGTATCTCGCCCACCTTGACTCCAGATATGTAGTTGGCCACTGCCTTCGGCGGACGTGGCAAAACGATATCCAATTCTTTGAGACGTTGTTCGATCTTTCCCATGATTCCTCCTTTGAGGGGTTAAATACCCATATAGGCCTCACGCACCGTTGGGTTATCGGCCAGTAATCGGGTCGGTCCTTTTAAGAAAACCCGTCCCGACTCAAGCACAAATCCCCGATTAGCCAATTCGAAAGCGGTCATCACATCTTGCTCGACCAATAGGATAGAGATGCCCGTTTTGTTAATCTCCTTCAAAGTTTCGGTCAATTGCTCAACCACCAGGGGAGCGAGGCCCAGAGAGAGTTCGTCTATCAACAAAAGTTTTGGCCGGCTCATGATCCCCCGGCCAATGGCACACATTTGTTGTTCTCCGCCTGAGAGGGTTTTAGCGTCCTGTTTTCGACGTTCTTTTAAAATGGGGAAAAGACCATATACAAACTCCAAGTCCTTATCCACCTCTTTGTCCTTACGCAGATAGGCACCCATAAGCAGATTGTTCTTGACACTCATACCATTGAACAACCGTCGCCCCTCGGGTACCTGGCCCACCCCCTTGGCCAAAATTTGATCCGGAGTGGCGTAAACCACTTCCTCCCCGCCGATGATCACGCGACCAGACCAGGGTTTCAGAAGACCCGAAATGAGCTTAAGCGTGGTGCTTTTCCCCGCACCGTTGGACCCGACCATGCAGACAATCTCATTGGGCTCTACATCAATGGTAATATCCCACAAGACTTGAATGTCACCATAGCCCGCCGCCACGTTTTCAAGACGAAAAAAATCATTGCTCATGGGAAACTCTATTCTGACGGGCAGCAAATTTAGATCCCAGGTAAGCCTTTATCACTTGAGGATCACTGGTAACGTAATTTGGTTGCCCTTCACAGATAAGACTCCCGTGGTGAAGGACTACGACCCGGGAGCAGACCGACATGACCACCTTCATAATGTGCTCGATCAATAAAATGGTTATGCCCTTTTCCACCAGGCTTTTAATCAGGCCAAGGGACTGATCAATCTCGACCGAATTAATCCCGGCCATCACCTCGTCCAACAAGAGCAGTTTGGGATTCATGGCCAGGCTTTTAGCCAATTCCAAACGTTTTCTATTGGGCAACGTCAGGGATGCAGCCGGTGTATTGGCAAATTTTTTGAGATCGACATATTCGAGATGCACTTGGGCCAATTCTTTTGCTTCTTCCAGAGTGGACGCCCCGGTTGCAAACAGGGCACCGGCCGCAACATTGTCAACAACTGTCATTTCAGGAAAAGGCTGCATCACTTGAAAAGTTCGTGCAATTCCCATACGAGCGATGGCATAACTTTTAAGCCGGTTGATAGGTTTATCCTCAAAAATTATTTGTCCGGAACTGGGACGATATACACCGGTAACAAGGTTGACCAAGGTCGTTTTACCCGCGCCGTTAGGGCCGATAAGCCCCAAAATCTCGCCGGGGTGTACATCAAAGCTGACTTCCGAGAGCGCCGCCAGTCCCCCAAAGTTACGGCTTACGTTTTTGAGCTGCAAAAGGGCCGTCATCGGACCACCTTCTTTAGAAACTTTCTGTAGTCTACCGAAAGCAGACCAGTTGGTAAAAAGATCACCAGAAAAACCACCATCAATCCCAGCATGCCCACATGAAAGGTTAGGAAGTTACGCCAGACAAGTTCTTCCAGGAATAGAAAAAGACCTGCCCCGATCACCGGGCCAACCAAGGCACCGGCGCCACACATCAGTACCATGACAATGGGTTTGATGGAAATGAGGATTTCAAAAACGTCCTCCGGATCAATATAGTTTACCCATGAGGCATAAAAAGCCCCTGCACCACCCGTAAAAACAGCCGAGAGGGTAAACGCCGTGGTCTTGTAGATTGTGGTGTTTATGCCGGTCATACCGGCCGCATCTTCATTTTGTTTGATGCACTTGAGACCGAAACCCAATGGCCGGCCACTGACATAGGCGCTCACCGCCAAGGTCACCAGGGCGATTACAAACATAGAGAAGTAGAACAGCCTGGCCTGAGCGTCCACCCCCATCCGGAGGACCGGTATGTTGAGGCCCATACCGCCGCCGGTAATCCCCGTTGCAGAATTAATGACCTCACGGAGTACCTCGGCCACAATCAGGCTGGCAATAGCAAAATAATGACCCTTGAGATGGAGTATAGCCAACCCCAGAACCCAGGCGAAAACCGCCGAAACCAGACCCCCAATGACCCAGGCCAGGAACATGGGGACGCCGTTCACCTGACACAAGGCCCCGGCGTAGGCCCCCAAACCAAAAAAAGAAGCTGTTGCGAAAGAAGGGTATCCAGCCATGCCCCCGATAAAATTCCAGGACATTGCAAAAACACTGTACATCAACATCATGGTGGCAAGTCGGATGACATAATTGTTGCTAATTATCGGTATAAGCAACAAGAGTACAATAACAAAAAGACCGACCAGCTTGGTTTTCATTCGTAACCCTTTTTCCCCATGATTCCAGTGGGTCTGAATATCAGAAGCAAGATCAACAAACAAAACGAGATTGTCATTGCGTGTTCCGGCCCGAAAATCAATCCGCCAAAACTTTCGACCACTCCCAAAACCAGCCCCCCCACCATGGCACCGGCGACACTGCCAAGCCCTCCCAAGACGCAGATGACAAAGGCCTTGCTCAAATAGAGGGTACTTACGATCGGGGAAATGGGAAAGATCACACTCAACATAGCCCCGGCCGAACCGGCCATCAACGCACCCAGACCAAAGGTGACCGCATAAATGTGCTTGGCGTTGACACCCATGAGGGTCGCGGCCTCACGGTCCATGCGAACCGCTACAATGGCCCGTCCGATACGTGATGCCTCCAGGACCCAGTATAGCAAGCAGGTGAGAAACAGGGCCAGCACCATGGCTGCCAGTCGGTCTACGGGTACATAGATTCCGGCGAATTGAAGGACCCCTAAAGGGTTGGCCAGGTTCAGTTTCAAATAATCGGCACTAAAGACCACCAGGAGCGAGTTATTCAGAAAAAGGTCCAACCCGAAAGTCAGGGACAGGGTTATAAGCACCGGCGCAGCCACAACCCGGTTGATTATTCCTCTTTGGAATAAATAGCCAATAATAAAAAGGATGATCCCCGCCAGAACAACGGAAATAAAAGGATGCACTCCCAGATAGATATAGGCATAATAAGCGCTGTAGGAGCCTATTACTACAAACGTACCGTGGAGGATGTTGATGATGTTAAGGACTCCCCACACCAAGGAGAACCCAGCGGCAATGCATGCATAAAGCCCACCCAGAACCAGCCCGTTGACCAGCACTTGGAAAAAAAGTGTGGCGGCCATACTAACCTGCCCCGCCGTAAGGCGAACTGGGTTCGCCCCCCGGCGGTTTTTCTGTGGTTGGCTTTTTTGATGCGGGGTTTGAATTCACTTTATTTTTTTTCGAGTGGCTCATTTGGTACTGAGCTTGAATTCACTCTCCTTGATTTCGGGTGGGTAAATGACCACCTGGGTGCCCCCTTGGATTTGAAAAACCGGTGGCTTGAGCGAGTTAATTTGTCCGTTTGCGCCAAAACGGACCGGCCCATAGAAGGTCATGGCATCTAGGCTGGCCAAGGAGTCCCGGACCTTTTTTGGATCGATTGAACCGGCTTTTTCGATAGCCAGTTGGAGCATTACACCAGCGACGCTGGCGGAGGCGTGTCCATAGTCTGGAACGTGGCCGTACTTCTTCTCAAAAATCTGGTTGTATTTCTGAGTTGGGCCAAAGACGCTGGTGCCTTTGTACCGTACCGCCGGATGCCACCAGGAGGCGCTAAGGACATTTTCGGAAAGAGGGCCGCATGCCTCCACAAACTCCTTATAAGCCGGCCCGGCAACCATGCCCACTGCTGGAGGTTTCACTCCCAGGTCGGCCATTTGTTTCCGGATAAGAATGAGGTCATTGACATAGCCGGTGGCAAAGAAAAAATCAGGGTTGGCGGCGCGAATTTGGGTCAAGGCGGAAGCGTGATCCATGGAGCCGATGGCATACTTCCCGAAGTAAACTACCTTCAGGCCTTGCTCTTCAGCCGATTTCTTCATAACGTTGGCGATGGCCATGGGGAAGAGATCGTTGCGCGCCAGGATGGCGACTTTTTTGGCGTTTGGGACGTTTTCTTTTACAATCTTCGACATGGGATCGGTAAGTGTTTGGTTGGGCGTAAAGGTGCCAAACAAGTATTTGTAGCCCTGGTCATACACTGCCACCGAAGAAGCAGTAGACGCAATAGTCGGGATCCCGTATTTCTCTGACACACCGCTGGCCGCCTTCGTAGCCCCGGAACCGAATGGGGAGAACAGGAAATTAACTTTGTCCTCGGTAATAAGTTTCTCGGCCAACTGGACTGCACGAGGGGTTTTTGATTGATAATCGTGATAGATAATCTCAACTTTGTATGGCTCGCCACCCACATTGATGCCGCCCTTTTTATTGACCTCTTCGGCCCAGAGATTGTAGCCCTGTTGTATCTTCTTGCCCTCCGGGGCCAGAGGACCGGTCAACGGCAGTGGCGCCCCTATTCGGATTGTTTTGTCCGCAGACCAAACTTCATGGACGGACAGAAACACGCTTGCAGCAAAAACCACGAAAAAGCACAAAACAACCAGACTAATTTTGGATCTCTTTCTCATAACACCCTCCTGTATAATTGGTTTTATCGGGTTTAAAAGCTACTCCTCTCACTGATAAAAATTTTACTTCCAACAAAAACGTCAAGTCAAGATCCTTTCTCGACAACCCGGAGCCGGCGGACAGAAAAAGACCGTCTGCTAACAGTT
>JAUVRS010000317.1 GCA_030597505.1 Desulfobacteraceae bacterium | reverse complement strand
TCCGCCGAATACGGTGGTAAAAACCGGCCCGGGAGAGGTTCCCTGCCCTGTCTTTTGCCCAAACATACACTTCCGGGTTTGGTTTGATGTCGACGGGGATGGCAAAATAGGCGATGTGCAGACCCTCTTTGGATTCCTTATCAACGGGAAATCCTTTAAAAAAAAGATCATTCACAAACACCCCACTTTTGACAGCATCCGAAGAGGTCTGGTACACGATCAAACCGGCCCCCCCGACGTTGATATAGTGTAACCGGCTCATGACCCGGATGGCCGGCGGGACCGTATCCACGGCCATCTTATGCCGGACCAGGGACAGATTTCCGTCCCCCCCGCTCCTTCTGGAATAATCCCAGACACGGACCTGCAGGTCCGCACGCCCCTGAGTCAGGTTCAGTTTTGACGGGTGGATGGAAAATTCTGTTTCAAATTTATGGGTCCCCTCCTCGTTGAAAAGACCTTTGAAGGGAAACTTTTTTTCAAGGATCTTTATCTCCCGGCCTTCCTGCATGACCAAAACATCCAGTTCTTTAAGTCCCCGTTTCATATCGCTGACAGTGAGTGTGAATTTCTGGCCTCCCGTCAGAAACCGGGGCAAGGGGTGGAAGTTGACGGTTGGTTTTTCCCCCTCAAAAACGCCCAGCAGAAACCAACCCAAAGCGCCAACCAGCACAATGATCGCGAAGATTGTCAACCACAAACCTGTTCTTTTCTTTTTTTGCATATATTTATCTCTCTGTCTCGTTGTACAATTTGTTGAAACAACAGTATGTTATAGGATGAAACAGCAACTTTTCAATAAGTCCGTGGGAAATAATAGGATTTCCTCAGTGGGGTTCAGCTGACTTTGGTTATAAAAATGAGAGATATCAATTTATATCCCCAATGGCAAATATTTTTTACACATGGAGGGAAGTAACATGGAAAAACCCCATTACATCGGCGTCATAGGCGCAGGCACATGCCCGGAGGCCACCTACGAGCTTGCCAGAAACCTGGGATCTGAAATCGGGAAAAGGGGATGGACCCTTATCTGCGGTGGACTTGGGGGTGTCATGGAAGGAGCTGCCAGGGGTTGTTTGGAGGCAGGAGGATTGACCGTGGGTCTTTTACCCGGGTTGACCCGGCAATCAGCAAACCCGTTTATCCACGTCCCAATACCCACAGGTCTCGGTGAAGGGAGAAATTTGCTTGTGGTGAGGGCCTCTGATCTGCTGGTATCCATTGCGGGCGGATATGGCACCCTCTCTGAAATTGCAATGGCCCTAAAGATAAAAAAATCCGTGATTGGCCTTGAAACCTGGAAAGAAATAACCGGTATACGCCATGTGACCGATTACCAGGAGGCCATCAAACTGATAACTCAACTATTAGGGGAATTATCTCTCGACGTCTAATCCGGACAAGCAGGGAATTTGAATATTGATAAAACTTTGGCTCTTTGAAAAAACCCTGGGTCGTGGAGATCTCTTTTCATGGATAAACATGATAAAGTTCAGCTTCTTAAAGGCGTATCCCCCTGCTGATATTCCTTACCCTTTCCATTATCTCCCAAAGATCTAACGTGGTGAGTTCCCTGTCCTTCATCAACACCCTTCCATTCACGATAACATCCTTGACATCAGCGCCGTTGGCGGAATAGACCACCGCTGAAAACGGATCGTAGAGGGGGCACAGGTGAGGCGCTGCAAGGTCAACCACAATTATATCGGCCTTTTTCCCCTCCTCAAGGGTTCCGATTTCTTTCTCAAAACCCATAACGGCCGCTCCCCACGCTGTCGACATT
The DNA here is from genome assembly GCA_030597505.1 of Desulfobacteraceae bacterium. Lineage (GTDB taxonomy): Bacteria > Desulfobacterota > DSM-4660 > Desulfatiglandales > Desulfatiglandaceae > JABMQV01. The sequence goes on along the minus strand of JAUVRS010000317.1, from coordinate 1,476 downwards.
CTGAAAACAGTCCGTGCGTCCAACCGGGTGGGGTCCAGGTCTGTGACCTTGGCTACTTTGGCGGCAGTATCCATTTCCTGAAAAAGATCCAGGTTGTTGTTTGACGAGCACCCATCCGTACCCAGCCCCACCGTCAAACCCATTTTGAGCATATTTGAAACCTTGGCAGTGCCGGAGCCCAGTTTCATGTTGCTCTCCGGGGTATGGACGACCCTGACCCCTTTTTCCCTGAGGCATGCCATCTCCTCCTGATCCAGATGCACCGCATGAACGGCAATAAACCCGGGGTTCAGGACGTCCAGCCCGTCAAGATAATGAACCGGTCTCTTCCCCGTCTTGTTTATGATCTCACGCACCTCTTCACTGGTCTCGGAAACGTGGACTTGTAGAAACACACCAAACTCTCCGGACAATTCTGAGGCCGCCTTCAGAGTGTGCTCCGAACAGGTAGTGGGGCTGTGACAAAAGACACCCGGGGTGATCTCCTCCGAATCCCCCGCCCAGTTTTCTATAAATCTTCTTGCCGCGGCAATATTCCCTTTCGGGTCCGGAACGCCCGGTGCAGGAAAATCTATAACTCCCTGGGCAATGATAGCCCTGAGTCCCGACTCCTTTGCTGCTCGAACCGTCCCATCCTGAAAAAAATATCCATCCATAAAACAGGTGGTCCCCGAAGAAATCATTTCCGCACACGCCAGAAGTGAGCCCCAGTAGACCGTATCCGGGTTGAGAAACTTTGCCTCAAGAGGGAAAATTTTTTCAAAAAGCCATTGTCTCAACGGGAGATCATCGGCAAAGCCCCGGAAAAGGCTCATGGCCGAATGGGTGTGAGCATTTATGAGGCCCGGCATCACAATACAATCTCTGGCGTCAATCACCGCCACCCCGGGACCCGGCGGGCGCTCTTTTTGACCACCCCGCTGGATCCGGGTGATCCGCCCCCCTTTTATATGGACATTTGCACACGGGATGGGTTCCTCGCCGTCCGCCATTGTTATAAGCATCCCCCCCTCGATTATAAGATCCGGGGTATCTTTTCTTTGGACAACATCAGGGTTGGTTTTTTTGAGTGAAGTCACGCCGGAAAACCTCCTGGTCTTCAAATTTCCTTGACACATTTGTCCTCTAGGGGTGAAATACCACAATCTTGAAATCACAAGGACCGAAAAATGGCAATCATCGCCCCGTTTAAAGGGATAACATACAATTTTGACTCAGGGCAAGACCCTGCAAGTTTGGTTGCACCCCCATACGACGTAATCTCAGAAGAGCAGCAGGACAAATACTATCAGGCAGACCCTCACAACGTCACCCGTCTTGTCCTGGGTAAAAAAAGGACCGGAGATTCTGATTGGGACAACCGCTATACAAGAGCCGCCGACTATCTTGCAAGGTGGGAGTCCGACGGCACCCTGATTCGGGCGAATAACCCCTGCATCTATGTCACTTCTCTCATTTACAATCCAGGCAACGGCG
>JAUVRS010000014.1 GCA_030597505.1 Desulfobacteraceae bacterium | reverse complement strand
ACGGGAAACAGGGCTATATCAATCTCTATGATCCTGGGGACCTTTGCATCCTTTGGGAGATCCTCTACCCGATCTACAGCATTTCGTACCTCCTGCATAGCCTGGTCGATTTCGTATTCAGAGAGACGTGTGTTGAAAAATATGTGAATTTTTGAAGTGCTCTCAAATGAGTTTGACTCATACCGCCGGATCTCGGCTATACCCTCCAATTCATCCTCGATCTTGCTGGTGACCAGTTTCTCCATTTCTTCGGGCGAAAATCCCGGTGACAAGGTAACAACAATGCCTTCCCCGATCGTAATGTCCGGGTCCATATATTTGGGCATTTTCCCATAAGAATAGATGCCAAATACCGCTATGAGTATGAGGGCCATCCGAACGACGATGGGTCTTGATATGGCAAATTTGGTCAGAAACATAGAGGGTTGGGGCTTTGGATATTGGGTGTCAGTAACGCACCGGGTCGCCGCTTTTTAAGCCGGCAGGGTTGGTGATGACCAGTTCTTTGTCAGTCAAGCCCGAAAGAATTTCCACACGCTGGTCATAGTAACTACCGAGGACAACTTCTTTAAATCGGGCCTTTCCGTTTTTGGCCAGATAAAGGCCTATTTTTCCATTCTCTTCAGACAACCAGGCCGAAGGAACCTTGACGGCCTTTTTTTTGTCGGCAACCGGAAATCTAACCCTGACCGTCATCCCGTCGGCCATCCTCGGGTCGGTTTCCTCTACCACCAGTTCTACGGGGAAGGAACGCGTAATGGGGTCTGCAGCCGGGGAGAGAAAAGCCAATCGGGAATAGAAGTCTTCGCCGGGGATGGCGTCAATTACAAAAGGGAACCGCTTATGATGTTTCAAGACATAGATATCCTTTTCCCCCATGGACACCTTTATCTTCAAATGGTTAAGATCGATCACCTGGGTTATGGGCGTCCCAGGTGGTATTACCTCCCCCACCTCGAGATCTCGATAGGCGATTATGCCATCGCAGGGGGCGTGGAGTCTTGATTTGTTCAATTGGTCTTTTGCCAATGCCAGTGCAGCAGCGGCTTGATCCAGGTTCGCACGAGCCTTATTTATATCCTCAATCCGGGGTCCTTGAAGCGCAAGAACCAGTAGTTGCTGCGCCGAGTCCATTCTTGCGTTGACGGTACTGCGTTTTCTGAGGGCGGCATCATATTCTCTTTTGGAGATTGCGCGGATCTTGTAAAGGCCTTCCATTCTCTCAAAATCGCTCTCCGCTTCAAACAGCGCTGCCTCAGCCTCCCCCAACGCAGCTCTGGCTATCTCGATTTCCTGCGGCCGGCTTCCTCTTTCGAGTTTTTTTATCTGACTCGCTGTGGCCTTTTTCGCGGCCTGTGCCTGCCTGACCTTCAAACGAAAGGTGCTCGTACTCACCTCTGCCAGCAGCTGGCCCTTCCGGACGCTTTCTCCTCTTTCAAAAAGGAGTTTTTCAATGCTACCCCCCAATTCGCTAAACACGCGCACCTTGCGTTGGGCCGCAAGCACACCTACATATTCCATGGTCCCACGGGGTGGGGTTGCGTCCACAGGGCTTACGTTGACCGATTTTATTCTGCTCTGTTCGCTTTTCTTGTCAACACCTGTCTCTGCCTTGTCCCCACAGCCCCAACTGCCAAACGCCAGCGCCAAGATAAAAAGGAAGGTTTTTCCCGGAAGAGCGTTACCCGTCATGCCCAAACTGTTCTCCGCTGAACCCATTGAATTCTATCAAAATCAAGGCCAAAACGTTCATATGATACTAGGTCATAAAGATTAGTCAAAATTTTTCTTGCACAATTATCATACGTCTGGTTTTGCCACAGACGTGGGCCAATGGTTTATCTTGAATGTGATTTTGCATGTATAAGGGTTGGCGTTATCTGGCGGAAGGGAATTGGACCCAGTTTGAAATGGTGTAATCAAAGGGACAGGCGGACCTGCATATAAAACCTGAGGAATCACCGCACGGTTTGTGGTCCGTCCAGGGTCATATTTGCCGGACACTGAATGTTCCGATCCCGGGTGTTCAAGTAAAACCGATCAATAGAGCCTACCATCTCATCATGCGGTGTCCGGCCTGTTTGATGTACTCGTCTTGAAGCAGAAAGAATCTCCTGGCTATAATCCTTGAGAGATTTCCCATTACAACATACCCGATCTTATGATTTTTCTCGAAAATTTCAACAAGGTCGGTCCGTTTCAATTCCAGAACTTTGGATTGATCGGAAGTACAATATGCTGAGAGCGTATACCGATATGGGGGCACCAGGCTGGACCAGCCAAAACATTGTCCCGGCTTTATCGTGGCAACTGATGTTTCCATATCAGATTCCCGCATAGGCAAGTCAAACCGTAGATCCACTCGCCCATTTTCCAGGATGGAAAGATACCTCGCATCATCTCCCCCCCCGATTACCTGACCACCCCGAAATATCGTGTCATCACGGTGGTAATCCTTCTCTGAACAGATGGGCTCTATTTGGACGATCTCATTTTCATCAAGCCCAGAGAATATCCCCACGGTCTTCAAAAAGTCTAATCTTGACATAATATTTCCTTTCCTTAAACTTCGTTATGAGCACTTATTTGAGCCACAGGGGTTCTCGTAGCATCTAGCCTGTACTGGAGTCGTTTAAAGATCGCATCTGAGACACCGCCTCGCCTCACAAAGCGCCGCATCTTTATCAAGCACCAAATCCACTTCTTTGAAACTGTTCACTCGCTCGCTTACGGGGAGTTCTTTCAGTTTCGGCCGGACAAGTTTATCGTCCTCATCGGTAGGTTCAAGGCGGTCAACTCTCAACTGTGGTTTTGGATACCAGTAACCTTCGTATTTTCGTCCTCTGAGATAGCAGTCCATGGAGACAGCAGCCCTGTGTCCAGCCCCGATCGCCGCCACCACAGTGGCCGGACCGGTAACGGCGTCACCACCGGCGAAGAACCCGGGGATGTTGGTCTCGAGGGTCTTCTCGTTTACCGTGAAAGAGTTCCAGCGGCTAATCAAGAATTTATGGTCTCCGGGGCGAAAAGAGAGGTCCGGCTCCTGGCTGATAGCCGGAATGATGACGTCGCATTCAATGACAAACTCTGACCCCTTTATCGGGACAGGGCGCCGCCGCCCGCCCGCGTCGGGCTCACCCAGCTCATTCAAGATACATTCCATGCCAACCACCTTACCCCCTTCCCCCAGGAGGCGGATGGGATTGGTTAAGAAGTCGATATGAATCCCTTCTTCAATAGCCGCTTCGATTTCAAGGGGGTTTGCGGGCATTTGCTCACGCTGCCGGCGGTAAACGATATGGACCGCTTCCGCGCCAAGCCGGAGCGAGGTTCGCGCTGCATCAATCGCCGAGTTGCCCCCGCCGATGACGCACACCTTTCGGCCGGGCGCCTTCCGATCCCCCAGACCGATTTCCCTGAGGAATGCAGTGGCGTCCACGCACCCTTCAAGTTCGTCTTCGCCGGGAATTCTCAGTTTCAATCCCTTGTGGGCCCCCACACCCAGAAAAAAGACCTTATAGCCGCGATTGGCCAGTTCTTCAAAGGTCACGTCTTTTCCGACCGTTACCCCCAGTTCCAGTTCAACGCCAAGGTGTCTGATGGCCCCGATTTCATCGGCCAGATCATCACGAGGAAGCCTGTATTCCGGGATACCCACATGGAGCATCCCACCGGCAACGGGAAGTTTTTCAAAAATGGTAACAGGGTAGCCTTTTTGCACCAGGTCGTAGGCCACCGTAAGCCCAGCCGGACCGGATCCCACAACAGCCACCTTGTCCTCCGGGTAAAGGATTGGCACCCGTTGAAACCGCGAGAGTGTCCCTCGCATGGTATCTGCAGCAAAGCGTTTCAGCCCGCAAATGCTGATGGGTTCGTCGATTTCGCCACGCCGGCAGTTGGTCTCACACGGGTGGGGGCAAACACGGCCCAGAGACATGGGAAGGGGATTTTGTTTTCGAATGATTTCAAAGGCTTTCTCAACTTTGTTTTCACCAATAAGCGCCACATAAGTGGCTACATCCTGGCCGGTAGGACACGTGGATTGACAGGGTGGTGAGCTGATGGGCTTACAGGTGCCCGTGGCGCAATGTTTGTCATAAATATGCGCCTCATATTCGTGTCTGAAATAACGCAACGTGCTCATCACCGGGTTGGGGGCCGTCTGCCCCAGCCCGCACAGTGAGGCCATCTGGATTACCTTGCTGAGTTGCTCAAGTCGGTCCAGGTCCTCTGGTTCCCCAAGCCCCTGGGTAATTCTTTCGAGAATTTCAAGGAGCTGCCGGGTGCCCTCGCGACAGGGGGTGCACTTACCGCACGACTCCTCTGCCGTAAACCCGAGGAAAAATTTGGCAAGATCCACCATACAACTGGTTTCGTCCATCACCACCATGCCACCCGACCCGACGATCGCCCCTGTCTTGGCAATTGATTCATAGTCAACCGGCGTTTCGATGAGGGCTTCGGGGATACACCCCCCCGACGGTCCCCCCAGCTGAACGGCTTTGAACTTTTTACCATCGGGGATCCCTCCCCCGATGTCATAGATGATCGATCTAAGCGGGGTCCCCATGGGTACCTCGATGAGCCCGATATTTCTAACACGGCCGCTCATGGCAAATACCTTTGTCCCTGTACTTTTCTCTGTTCCAAGACTGCTAAACCAATCCCCGCCGCGATAGATAATCTGGGGGATATTGGCAAGAGTTTCCACATTGTTGAGAACGGACGGTTTATCCCACAGACCCTTGTGGGCGGGAAAGGGTGGTCTTGGCCGGGGCATCCCCCGCTCACCTTCAATGGAGCGCATCAAAGCGGTCTCTTCCCCGCATACAAAGGCCCCGGCACCATAGTAGAGGTCGATATCCATGTCAAAACCGGACCCCAGGATATCTTCACCCAAGAGGCCGTATTCCTTGGCCTGGGAGATGGCTGTGTGCAGTCGCTCAATTGCCAGCGGATATTCGGCACGGACGTAAATATACCCCTGATGGGACCCGATAGCCTTGCCCCCGATGATCATCCCTTCCAGGACCGCGTGGGGGTCACTCTCCAAGATGGATCTGTCCATAAAGGCACCCGGATCACCCTCATCGGCATTACAAAGGATGTATTTTGGGCTACCCTCGGAGGCGGCGCAAAACTGCCATTTAAGACCGGTGGGGAAACCTGCCCCGCCCCGCCCTCTCAGACCCGAGGACTTCATCTCTTCCACAATTTCCTCGGGTTTCATCTCAAGGAGGGCCTTGGCGGCGCCAAGGTATCCGTCACGGGCAATATATTCATCTATCTTGTCAGGGTCGATGAGCCCGCGATTTCTGAGGGCCACCAGGATCTGGCGATTAAAAAACCCTATCTCCTTTATTTTTGGGATAAGTTCGGCCGCCTCAGGGCTTTCAAAGAGATGGTCTTCAACCACTCGCCCTTTTTCCAGATACTCTTCCACAAAATGAGGAACATCCTCCACCTTGAGCTTCTGGTAAAATATACCATCAGGATAGGCCATCATCAGAGGGCCTGCGGCACAGAAACCATTGCACCCGGTGGTTGCCAGGAGCACCTCGTCATTGAGTCCTTTTCTTTCAATTTCGCTTGCGAGCGCGTCCTTCAAATCCAGTGAACCGCTGGCCACACAACTGGTGCCAGCACAGATCAGAAGGTGAACGCGGTACTTTTTTTCCATAAATTTGGCCTCGGTCTCAGCTTCTCAGAATTCAGCAGTTGGAATCGGATTTATTAGTATGTAGTTTCGCTGCCAACAGACAGCGCATATTCGGGGACGGGATCTCCCTTTACAACATGTTCATCATAGATTCGAGCAGCCTTTTCAGGGTCAAGGTCGATATACTTGACAGGGGCGGAATCTACAACCTCGACCGTAATCATTGGTTCGTGACTGCAGAGACCAGCACAACCCGAGGAGGTCAGAATGATATCGCTGGACCCGGACTTCTCGATTTTTTCAAGAAACGTGTTCATGAGCGGACGGGCGCCAGCCGCAATCCCACAAGTCCCCATGTGCACGGTGATCTTCACACGATAGGTGCCGTCTCTCAGATTTACGGTCCCTTTTAGGGATTCTCTGATTTTCTTGAGGTCCTCAACTTTTAGCTTTGCCATTTTTTTTACCTTTGGTAATTGTGACGGATTCTTTTAATCCCTTACTCTGTTCTTATTAAACAGGTTCCTGATCAATTGGAGGACAGCCGGCTCGTTTATTGCCGCCCCCTCGCCTATCACGGCTCTTATTTCCCGTGTATCCAAGCGGGTGTTTTCTCCGTCCAGATCGGATTCATATACAAAATCCACGTCAGGGCTCCCGACGATAAGAGAAATCATGGTTGCCCCCATGTCTCCGAGGGGCTTCCTGTCAATATGATTTGCCTGAAAGGTTGCAACAACCTCGGTTTTTCGATCAGGCACTGATGTGATCACCAAGGTTCCGCCTGCTTCCCGGGCGGCCTGCTCAAGTAAGGGCAACCCCAGACCCACTCGACGGGTTTTCCGTGAGGTCACAAACGGATCTCGCACCTTTTCAACCGTGGCGTCGTCCATGCCCTTTCCATTATCCCGAACCACTATTTCAAGTAAATCCTTGTCCGTGTCCTCCCTAACAAATATTTCCACCAGAGTGGCTCCGGCTCTCGTGGAATTTTCTGCAATGTCCAGTATGTGAAGAGAGAGATCCTCCATGTAGCAATGATCACTTATTGGCGATTGACGGTTGAAGGATCATCTCTTGTGACTTCAATTATCTTACGATCGTTTTTGCCTTTTAATGCCAGCCTCAGTTCAGAAATGTCCGGGGAGGCAACTTGAAAACGGGTCCGGCACGTTCCGATTTCTTCAAGGCCGTGGGCATCTGAGGAGGTGATAAGGGGGAAGTTGTACTCGCTGAATTGTTTTCGGGCGTCACCCAGGGCCATACCTTTTGAGATTTCAACGGCATCAAATGCCATCCCTTCGGGGATAAAGCCCAACTGGCTGAGCACGCTGAAGCTCTGTCGATCAATATGGGCTGCCACTGCGAGCCCCCCACGGCCGTGAATTTCCTCAACCGCCTCTTCTAAACCGAGGCTTGTAGCCCCAATCAGCAGACGTCTGTTGATAGTCTCAACCTCGTCCAACTCACTGGCCACCACCTGAAGACCAAAAAGATCTTCGTTATTCTCACCCCCCTGAAGCTTCCGGTATACGAGTTCCTGCAGGGAAAGGACATTTTCGACTTCTCCGAAAAGCGCAATAATGTGGGCCTCTTCGGAGGTTGTTACCTCCATACCGGGGATGATGCGAAGCCCTGTTTCGCGGGCGGCCGCCACAACAGAACCGGCGTTCTCCGCGCTGTTATGGTCTGTGATGGCGATGATCGTCAGGCCTTTTTTACGTGCCTCCTTAACGATCTTCATAGGCGTCATGTCAAGGGTGGCGCAGGGTGACAGGCAGGTGTGTACATGGAGGTCCGCTGCCACAACTCGTAATGCTTCCGACCCCTTATCAGCCAAAAACGCCCCTAGAATAATGATATTCCGGCGGTGTTAGTTTCCGGAAATTCCCAGTTGATACAGTTGTCCGACCAGTTCAAATGCGGGCATACTGCTGACCAATACGGGGATCTGCTCGGATACCGCCTTTCGGAGGGTTTCCTCTTGCGGTTCCCTCCCATTGACCAGAATGATCCCGCTCAATGATTTCATCACCGCAACGGCCACAATATTCTGGTGGATCTGCAAAGTGACCCACAGATCACCCTCCCTTGCATTGGCCATCACATCGCTCATGAGATCACTGACGTAACCCCGGTTCACTAGCACATCAAGGCGCTGGCTTCCCGTTTTGACATCCAATCCCAATTTTTCGACTACATCGGCTAAAGTCATTCCTAGCCCGGGGCCCCCCTGTAACTCTCAACGATGTCAACGATTTCCTTGGGTTCAACCTGGCCATGCGTGGCCTCATCTACGACCATGACCGGTGCAAGGCCACAGGCCCCTATACATCGCACCACCTCGAGCGAATACTCCCGGTCATCGGTGGTGCCGCCCACCTCCACCTTCAGGTGCCGGTCAAGAATCTCCAGCAACTGACCCGAACCTTTGACAAAACAGGCGGTTCCGAGGCAGACCCGGACAATGTGCCGGCCCCTGGGGACCATGGTGAAAAAGGAATAGAAGGTGACGACCCCAAAGACATCCGAGGCAGGAATCCCCAGTCCGTTTGCAATGTAATACTGGGTGGCGACCGGCAGGAAGCCCAGAATTCCCTGAACCTGCTGGAGCACCGGGATGAGCCCGCCTCTCCTGTTCCTGTAAGTGGCCAGTATTTCATCGATCCGAGGTTTCTGGTCGAAATTTTCTTCTTCCTTGAGCAGTGCCACGAAATTCTCTTCCACTTCCTCCGGTGGATACGGCGGAGCCTGGGTGCCGATCCCGTCGGAACGGGGCAGTGACTCCAAAAGGCCTTCACAGTGTTCCAGAAGGGTCCGGTGGTGATAGTTGAAGGAACTCCACCCGGGCTGGTGAAGCGGGGACTTCGTGTCTCTGAAACCGGACAGCCCCCTCGAAGCCGGATCCCCCAACGGCCGCTGGACGCCGCCCTTTTCGATGCTCTCGTAATTAATCCCTTTGAGTTCCGGGATCAGTTCAATAATCTCGTTGTCCCATATCTCCCGGCTGGTGGTTTCCTTCCAGTCCTGGCCCAGGCGATTGGCCAGCTGGGTGTAAATCCATGTCTCGGATCGGGCCCCCCCGGGCGCGATGACTGCTTTTCTTCCTCGACTGACCCGACGCTCGCAATTGGTGTAGGTCCCCTCCTCTTCGGACCACGCCGCGGCGGGCAACACCACGTCGGCATGGGCGAGGGTTTCGGTGTTCAGGATGTCCTGAACCACCAGGAACTCCACCTCCTCAAGTGCCTTTTTGATGTTGGGCATTTCCGGGCTGGCAATCGCCAGGTTCTCACCGGCGCAATAAAGAAAGCGGATCTGGGTCTCGGACTTCTCGACCGTGCCGGACATATTGCGTATCATTTCAGGAAATCTCAACCCGGGGCGTTCACTCAGTTCCTGGCCCCACGCCGTTTCAAAGCGCTTTCGGGCCTCCCCGCTTTCCACGGGCGCATACCCGGGAAGGAAATTAGGAAGCATTCCCATGTCGCAGGCGCCCTGGGAGTTGCTGAGATCCCCAAAGTAGTTGACCCCGCCGAACTTCCGGTCCACGTTTCCGAGAACTTCCTGCAGGGCCACAAAGGCCCGGGCAAAAGGGGCCACCCTGGGGCCATACACTAACATGGCAGGCTCTTCCGAATCCACCGCCTTTACGACGGCCACCAGGTCTTCGGCGGACAGCCCCGTGGCCTGGATCACCTGTTCGACAGAGAAGTTTTCAGCGGTCTCGCGGATATCGTCGGCCGCTTCCCTGCCCCGCTCGATCAGCCCGCGGATAACGCCATTGACAAAAACCGCCTCGGTCCCCTCTTTCAGGATGAGGTTGAGGTCGGCAAAGGTCCCGATTTTGGTTGGGCGGGAATCCACGACGATCAACTGGGAACCGTTGTTTACCGCCCGCTTGATAAATGTTCCCGCGACCGGGTTCTCCTGGGTGATGTCGCTGCCAACGACAATTATCCGCCGCGCTCCTTCCAGTTCATTGATAGGGCGGTTCACCCCCAACGCCGCAAAGGGCGACGCCACGTTGTTGGTGCCAATAGCCGCCCGGAAAAGTTTCTGCAGGAGGTAGAGCGCTTCATTTGTCGATTTTGCGGAACCTACGGCGGCCATGGCATCGGGGCCGTGTTTTTCCGAGATTTTCCTTATTTTGGCGGCAACGGCCCCAAGGGCGTCTTCCCAGGATGCTTCCTGCAGTTTGCCTTCCTTCCGGATCATCGGCCGGGTCAGCCGGTCCGGACTCTTTACAAAATCATACCCAAAACGCCCCTTTATACAGAGCCTCCCCTGGTTTGGCGCCGCCTCTTCAACCCCCGTGACCTTCATGACGGTCTCGTCTTTTATATGCAGGTCCACCTGGCACCCTACCCCGCAGTAGCCGCAGGTGGTCCGAACATGCCGGGCCTCCCACGGTCGGATCTTGTAGCGGCTCTTCTTCTCAACCAGAGCGGCCACGGGGCAGGCCTGCAGACACTCGCCGCAGAAAACGCAATCCGAGCGGTCAAGTGTGCCGTCACCACCCGTGACAATCTTGGCCTCCGCACCGCGGTAGCCGTGTGAGATGGCATTATTGACCTGGATGGAATTACAAGCGTCGACGCATCTGCCGCACATGATACATCGGGAATTGTCCCGAACAATCAGTGAACTGGCGGTCTCCATGGGGTATTCGGATTTGGCCCTCACAAGCCCGCTGGTGTCAACCTGATATTTATAGGCAAAGGCCTGTAATTTACAGGCACTGTGGGCCGGGCACAACTCCTCGCTCTGATCATAGTCCTGCACTGCCTCCTGGAATTGCGTCCATTGACCCGAGTATTCGGTGGCCACGGCGCAGTTGTGAAAACCCGATTGGAGAAGCAGGGCCAGGATGGTGCGCCTCGCCTCAAGGACGTCGGGGGACTTGGTGTGGATAATCATGTTCGGGGCAGCCGGTGTTGCACAAGCGGGCGCCAACGCACGACCCCCTTCAATTTCAACCACGCAGACGCGACAAGCGCCGGTGGGTCTCGCGCCCTTTATGTGACACAGCGTGGGGATAAAAATCCCGTTGCGTTTTGCAATCTGGAGGATTGTTTCATCCTGCGAAAACTCTAAATTTCGGCCGTCTATGGTAATTTTGTTTTCAGACATCTTCTCTCACGAGCCCACGCATTTCAAATTGGACGTATAGCTCTTTATGTTGGATACTCATACCCATCATTTATCTATTTTTTTCATAACAGATCAACCCGCACCGAAGACATCTTTCAGCCTCACGGGTCGTTTTATTTTCATCCAACCCTGGGAGTTCCTTTGGAAAAATCCAGACTCTCTTGCTGTCTCCTTCAACATCGGAAACCGGTGGTGTTTCCCTGTTCGACGGGCTTACTCCGTCTATTTCACTGACATCCAACACGTAAGATGCTTCGCAGGTAAGTCTCAGGACCGGTGTTATCACCCCGTCTGTAAAGTGCTGATGGAGGGCACGGGCCAAACGCCGTCCTGACAGGATCGATTTGACCACCGCAGAAGAGTCGCTGATTCGGCCGGGTTCAGGCGAACTAAGGAGACCGCGCTGCCCATCTGAGGGAAAGGTACGGAAGGTCTCGATGGTCTGCCATCTGATTTTTTCCCCTTCAACTTCGGGTTTTCCGGCAGCATGCACAAAGGCCATCTCTGGAAGGCGTCCCGTCGATATGATAAGGGTATCGGCATCAATAATGCTTCTCTTGGTTTCGATATCCCCGCTCAAATCCCTGTCTTCGATGGCGACCCTGTCCATCCGGTCCCCGATCCCACCGATCGCCGCAATCGTGGAAAACGCTTTTATCTCTATTCCATCTGAAGCCAGGGCTTTACTGTCTTGAAATTCCAAGGGCAGGGAACTGATCGGCTGGTCCGATACGATGGTTACCTTCCCGGCCCCAAGTTCCAGACATTTTCGGGCAACCTCCAGCGTCTTTATCCCTGCATCCGAGATAACCACGTGTTTTCCAACCTCGATTTTGTGGTCTTGGGCGATCGCGGCAAGAAAGTCAAGCATCATCAATACGCCCGGTATCGCCGCATCACCTTTATCCTGGAAGTCCTGCAGAATCTTTCGGCTGTCAAACCCGCCCCCGGCGATGAGCACGGCGTCATAACCATCTTTGAGGAGACCAAAGGGGCTAAAATCGCGACCCATCACCGCATTGGTTTGGGCCTCAACTCCCATCTTCAAAATACCGTCTATGTCGTGGTCCAAGACATGCCGGGGAAGGCGATCCTCTGCGATAACGTACCGCAATATGCCGCCAAGCTCTGGCTTTGCCTCATAAATGGTGGGTTGATACCCCAATCGAGCGAGATAGTAGCTCACCGTAAGACCCTCGGAACCCCCTCCTACCACGGCAATTTTTATTTCGTTATCGGCACATTTATAAGGATCAATATGCTTGTTTGCGGCCATTTCGTGGTCGGCCACAAATCGTTTCAAGGGATTGATGGCCACCCCTTCATCCACCAGATTCCGTCGACAGTTGAGCTCGCAGGGTGCCGGGCAGATGTAGCCGCAAATCAACGGCAACGGACATTTTTCTTTGATGACCCGGAGGGCTTCCTCATAATTTCCCTTGCGGATTTCGTTTATGTAACCCGGGATATTGATTCCGGTGGGGCAGGCCCGCTGACAGGGGGCCGTACACTCGTCCGTGACATATTCGCTGACGATCCGTTTGGTCTGGGACGTCAGGCTCACGATGTTTTTGGGGCAGGCATCAACACAGGCGCCGCAACCCACACACCGGTTATAATCCACAAGGGGGAGGTTATCGTCACCGATGCTCAGGGCCCCGAACTGGCAGACCTTTACGCAGGTCCCCAACCCGATGCACCCGATAGGACAGACCTTGCTTCCGCCGTAAAGCATCACTGCTGCTTGGCAGTCAGAGGCGCCATTGTATGTAAAGCGGGGTTCTGCTTTGCCAACACCATAGGAACAACTGGTCCAGGAAAACTCGGGTTCTCTTTCCTCGACCGTCTCCCCCATGATTTCACCAACCGCTTGGGCAACCTCAAACCCGCCGGCAACACAGATACTTGCCGATGAATTTCCCGCGGCAATGGCCTCTGCGGCAGAGGCGCACCCGGGATTACCGCACCCGCCACAGTTTGCACCCGGCAATGCGTCCGTAATGGCCAGCACCTTTGGGTCTTCCCAAACATAAAAGGCGCGTGACGCAAAGGCCAAAACGATACTACACCCCAATCCCAATAACAGTAAGAACAAACCGGCTTCTAACATATGCTCAATCCAAAGAATCGAATGCTATTGAATAAGTGCCTTTAACGATCCATCAACACCCACAAAACCGAAAAAGGCCAGGGACATAAGACCTGCCATGATCAGTCCGCTCGCCGCCCCTCTAAGGGCCATTGGGACGGCAGAGACTTCCAACCGCTCACGGATCCCCGCAAGTAAGATCAACGCCAGGGTAAATCCAACCCCCGAGGCAACTGCAAACAAAACCGCCTCAGGAAAGGTCTGTCCTTTGAGAATAACGAGTAGGGCTACACCCATAATCGCGCAGTTGGTCGTTATCAACGGTAGAAAAATCCCGAGAGCTGAATACAGGGGGGGGGCAAATTTCTTCAAAAACAATTCCACAAACTGTACCAGGGCGGCGATTACCAGGATAAATGCGATGGTCTGTAGATACTCTAGTTTTAGCGGGACCAGCACGCTGTACTGCACAACCCAGGTAATGGCGGTGGCAATGGTCATGACAAAAATAACGGACACCCCCATGCCTATGGCGGTGTCCATCCGTTTGGAGGTGCCCAGAAACGGGCAGTTACCCAGATACTGCGCCAGCAGAATATTTTTGACGAGAACCGCGGTGATAACAAGGACAATGTATTCCATGTTTAGCCTACCTCTCCCTTTTTTGGGAAAAAATCACAGACAGCCCCTATGACTGGTGTGATTTGGAAATAGCGTTCATAATCGCCAACAGGATTCCCAGGGTGACAAAGGCACCCGGTGCCTCCACCATAAAACTAAACGGCCGGAACGACGACCACATAACCTCTGCCCCAAAGAACGTGCCCTGCCCAAGGATTTCCCGGATGGATCCCAAAACCGTCAGGGACAGGGTAAATCCCAGTCCCATACCAAGACCGTCCAGTCCTGAGGCGATAATCCCATTCCGGGAGGCAAAGGCCTCTGCACGGCCCAGGATGATACAGTTGACAACAATAAGCGGGATAAAGATCCCCAGACTCTGATATATCGGATAAAAAAAGGCCTGGCTCAACAGTTCAACCACCACCACAAAAGAGGCGATGATAACGACAAAGCAGGCGATGCGGACCTGTCTTGGAATAAGGTTTCGCAAAGAGGAGACAAGCATGTTTGAACAGGCCAGAACAAAAATAACTGCGAGCCCCATGCCAAGCCCGTCTTCGGCCGACCTGGTGACAGCAAGTGTGGGACAAAGACCCAACACCAGTCGAAAAGGCGGTATTTCGTTCCACAGACCCCTTGTAAAGACTTTGAGTAATTTCATTTGGTCATACCCACATCGGCTTGAAATTAAAAAAGATCATTTTTCAAAATCTCAGGGCGCAAGACTTTGTTTTATGACCTCCGGATAGATTTGAAGACTTTTCGCTATGGCCTCATAGACGCCGCCACTTGAATAGGTGGCACCCGCTACGGCATCCACCTCCCCTCGAATCCCTTTTGGCGAGGGATCTTCGATCTTTATGGAAAGTCCCCTAAAGCCTTGAGAAAACTGATCCTCAGTGACCCGGGACCCGATTCCCGGAGTTTCCTTGTGAGAGACAACCTGGATGCCTGTCAGTGTCTTTTGATCAGTGTCATATCCCACCATCACCGTCAAAGACCCGCCAAACCCGTTGCCAAGGGTCTCATAGGCGATGGCCCAGGGCTTACCATCCTTTTTTCCAACAAAAAGAAGGACTTCTTCTCCATTTATTTTGATCTTTTTTCTATCGGCGATGAGGTCATTTTCCGAGCCCTCGAGTACTATTTTTACCCCTGGGCCCTGAACATTTATCAGTACCTGGTTTTCGATACGTTCGGCAGTCACTTCTAGTAAACCCGATAAGGCAACACCGCACACAGTGCAAATGAGGGTAAGGACCACAATCATCTGTGTAACTTCTTTCATTGCCCTGACCTCTCTTCAACAGTTCCGCTTATGGTTGCTGGCGTAATGGGATAAACAGGCTGCGGAAGAACCTGTTTTGCCCGCAACTTATCAAACAGCGGTGTAAACAGACTCATCAGCAGACACGCAAAAACCACCCCGTCAGGATAAACGCTCCAGGCCCTCAGCACAACTGTCATGGCCCCACAGCCAAACCCAAAGACCACCATCCCCCAGCGATTGACAGGCGCGCTGGAATTATCGGTGCTGAGAAAAAAGGCACCGATCATGACGTTGCCTGCCAGAATATGAAACATCGGGTTTGCGTAGGTTTTGCTATTCCCCAACCAAAAGATCCCTGCAACCACAATAACTCCCAGCAGAAAGGAACAGGGGATTTCCCACCGGATCATCCCACGGACTACCAGATAGAGCCCCCCTGCCAGCAGCCAGATAATGGCAGACGCCCCGATCCCACCGCCTTGTCTACCCAAAAAAAGGTCAAGCAGGCTAAAATGAGCAAGACCGGCAGACCCTTCGGCCTTCAGGACCGCAAGCGGGTATTGCAGGAGAAAACCTGTGTCGTAATTAATCAACGTCAGGTCAAAATCCAAAAAGCCAGCCCACGTGTTGGTTACCCGGATAATGGCCCAGCTTACGAGGACCGGGTTGAGCGGACTGGCCCCGAGCCCGCCGAAGCACTGTTTGGCGATAATGATACCCACAAAGTTCGCCACCACTACCAGATAAAGGGGGACGCTGGCGGGAAGGATAAGCGCCAGCAACAGACCGCTCACCGCTGCGCTTCCGTCGGCAATGGTTATGGGTTTCTTCATGATATACTGAAACACCGCCTCAGCAATCATGGCAGATGCAATCGATGCCCCGATGACCCGAATGGCATCAAAACCGTAATAATAAACGCCAAATGCCACTGTCGGCAAAAGCGCCAGAAAAAAATTGTACGCAACCCCGGTTATCCTCGCGCCGCAATGGATGTGGGGGGCCGGGGAAACTGTCAGATCGAGTGTTTTCATTCTTGAGGATTTCCTTCTGCCTTCCTGTAGTGTTAGGTAAAGGCAGCCCTACGGCTATTCTTTTTCTTTGGGAGAATCTTCCGTGTCCGATCCCATATCAAACAGCCTGATAGCCGGACACGAGGGTCCGCAGGCATCACATTCCATTGCCTCTGCCATGCCAACAGGTTCCTCCAGCCCGCTCCGGATGGCCTGCTTGGCCCCGGTGATATACTGCACCAGCGGTCGACGGGCCGGACAGACATAGGCGCACAAACCGCACTGGATGCAGTTTTCCGCTCCCAGGGTCCTGCTCTTGTCGTATATGCCGTATTCGGAAAACCGTCCCAGGAGATTGACCTCCAGGTCGACCGGGCACACCTGGTTGCATTTGCCGCAGTTGGTGCACTGGGTATCCTGGAAGGAAAAGCCCTCGGAGGGGCTCTGAACATGGAGGGACTCGGTGGTGGCGGTCACGGGCTGTTTGTCTGAAAAACAGGCATACCCGCGCATGGTTCCGTTGAGAATCAGTTTCCCCCCTGCCGCCGGCTCCACGGAAGCCATTTTCAGAAGTTCCGAAACCGGCGTCCCAATGCGGACGCGGAAGTTCCTGAACCCCCCGTTTTCCCCGGTGGAAAATGTCACGGTTTTTTCCAGCATGGGTTTGCCGCCCTGAAGACTATGGACCATAGAAAGCGCATGATCGAGGCCTACGACGATCGTATTCCCTGAAAACCCCGTATCATGCGGGTGTAAAAGAAGACCGGCACCATATTTTTTGGCCAAAATTTCCGGTAAGCCATACGGGTAAACAGGCGGGACCATGACGACAGCGGCCGCACCCATAGAGACCCCGGTGGCAATCCCGGCCAGGTTATCCGGAACCGCCAGTGTGCATTTCAGTGCCTCAGTGGTTCTGGCAAGAAGTTCCACGGCTGTCCCAATCTCGCTTGTGTTGTCCCGAAAGGACTGCTGATTTGCGACGCTCTGGGGATCCAGGTCCATGGCGCTGATGATCAAGGCGTCGACACGGGGCCACACGCGGGGGTCGCGGATAATCGGGCTCAGGGCGGTAAAGCCCGCACGATTCACAGCGGCCCGTAATGTCTCGGGTTTGGTCTCGGAAAAGTCCTCAATGGCTTCTAGCGAAGGGTCAAAAGAATCCCTTTGTTCGGTAATTATGGTAATAGCCAGATATTCGCGTGCATCGACCCCCTGGAACTCACCGATATCCTCCACCCGCCCGGTCACGGTGGAAACAAAAGGGCCTTTTCCGTCGCGCGCCAGGTCCTGACCCGTTTCAACTCTTTTGCCTATCTGCACGGCCAGGTCGGACGGGGTCCGTTTGTACCACAGGAGTCTGATCTTCTCTGGTATGGGGACCGGTTCAACGGGTGCCGAAACGCCCCGGTAAGACACTCTTGGTGGAAGGATTCCAAAAAACGATCTTAGGCCCATCTATTTTCTCTGTTTTCTCTTTGAATGCTCATCAACCCAGGTTTACTGCCAGGTTTACTATTGGGGTTTTCCAAAAGCATCCCCCCCGTTCAGGAAGGGACGCTCTTATACAAATACGTATAAATATTATTGCCCGTTACAAGATTTATTCGTCTATTTCAGGCATTTTGCGCACCCACTCTTTATAGGCAAACCCCATACGAATGTGGCAGGTGTCACATTTCATTTCCATCTCCGCACCTTCGTGACATTCTATACACTGAGCGCCTATAAACCGCTTGTGGGTTTCGTCCTCACTCTCTTCCTCGGGTTTTTCACCATAATAATGACAAACCCGGCAGTCCAATTCGGCCTCTTCCGGTTTGGAATCCTCTTCAATATTGTGATGGCAATCCTCGCATTCAGCGACCTCAACGTGGTATACATGATCCAGGATCACATCTCCCCCGGCGCTGTCAAACCATATCTTGTCCGGGGCGGTTGAATCACCCGAAAACGAATACCCGACTATGCCGATGAGGACACAAACGGCAAGGAGGGTTACGGCGAATATTTTTTCTCCCTTTTTAAACATGGCCTCAATTTTTCGCGGAGATCTTTGTCCCGCCTTCCATCATAAATGGTTTTGAAAAAACAAAAAAAAGCAACACCTAACGGGTAGTGAGCTCGGTTTTCCATAACGACCCCGGGCTTTGTACGAGGGACGCGTGGCTTGTCTTTTGTGCCTCGGGCGGTATAGCAGTTAGATTTAGGCGTGTCAAGCCATTTCAGAAAAAATTTACATGGTGCCGAGTTTGATGTAAGACATTAAAACCACATAGGAATTTCGATTTCTACCCCCTTTGAACTCCCATTTTTTTCCTTT
>JAUVRS010000161.1 GCA_030597505.1 Desulfobacteraceae bacterium | reverse complement strand
CGGTCCATTTGAGAAAACCGGCTACCACAGAGACCCTGCTCCAGGAGATTCCGGATGTGGTCATCATTGCTACGGGGGCCGTGCCCTCAATGCCGGATATACCGGGAATCGAACGGCTTTTTGTTTTTACGAGTTGGGTTGTTCTGGAAAAGCATGTAGTGCTCACTGACATGTTAGTCTTGGTTGGAGGGGGAGGGACCGTGGGCGCAGAGACAGCCTTATACCTTGCCCCAAAAAATAAGAGGGTTTTTATTATAGAAGCGCTGGAAGGCCTGGCTCTCGACATGGAACCGATCAATCGAATGGACCTTTTATCAAAAATCGAAGCATCCAAAATTGACGTCATGTTACGCAGAAAAATCGATCGTATCGAACAGGATGGGGTTTACCTGTTCAACCAGGAGACCGGAGAAGAGGAACATATTAAAGCGGATACTGTTATTCTATCTCTGGGGGCGACTCCCGTCAATGAGCTGGCAAGAGACCTTGAGGGCAAAGTGGAAAAGGTTTTTCTTGTTGGCGACTGCGCCAAGCCAAGAAAAATCATTGATGCCGTTCACGAAGGGTTTCGGGCGGGCATTGGTGTATAAGGAGGTCTGACAGATGTGGAAGCTTGGCGTTGATATCGGGGGCACTTTCACAGACCTTGTTATGGTCGATGAAGAGACGGGTGAACTGTCTGTTACAAAATACCCCACCACTACACAAGACCCTTCCAAGGGATTTACAAATGGCATTGACATGTTGTTCCAACACAAGGGGATCGATTTTGAGGATATTTCCCAAATCGTACACGCCTCCACCCTGGCCACAAACACCTTGTTAGAGAGAAAAAAAGAGGGTGATACAGCCATTCTGACGACCAAAGGGTTTAGGGATGTTTTGGAGATTCAAAGACAGAGACGCTACGATCTCTATGATTTGTCGATCCAAAAGCCAAGGCCTGTTGTCCCCCGTCAATATATTAAGGAGATCGACGAGAGGGTGTGCTTTGATGGCTTCATTTTGAAAGAGCTCAACGAAGTCGGTGTAAAAGCCTCTGTAAATGAGCTCCTTAAAAACGGGGTAAGGAGTATCTGTGTCAGCCTGCTTCACTCCCACATAAACCCGGTCCACGAAAAACGGATTAAAGATATCATTGAGGAGATCTCGCCTGATGTAATGATATCTCTTTCTTCCGAAATTGCGCCTCATATTGGTGAATACGAGAGGACAAATACCACGGCCATCAACGCCTATATCATGCCTCAGGTAAAAATCTATTTGGAGAATCTAATCACAGGCCTGGCAAAAAAAGGATTCTCCCGCACCATCCATATCATGAAGTCAAATGGGGGAATAACCACGGTGGACGAAATGATCCGTTTCCCCGTTTATATGATCGAAGCAGGTCCCGCCGCAGGTGCCTTGATGGCCTCCTTTTACGGTAATCTCATTGGAGAGAAGGACCTTGTTTCATTTGATATGGGTGGAACCACAGCCAAGCTGGCCCTCATTGAAGAGGGTCGCCCCAAAGTTACCAATCAGTTCGAAGCGGATAAGATCAAGCTAAAACCCGGAAGCGGGCTTCCTCTTATTATTCCAGCCCTGGATCTGATTGAAATTGGTGCAGGTGGAGGCAGTATCGCCTCCTTGCAAATGGGAGTCATTGCCGTGGGGCCTGAAAGTGCCGGCGCAGAGCCGGGTCCGGCCTGTTACGGCATGGGAGGGCACCAGCCCACCGTTACAGACGCCAACCTTGTCCTCGGCTATATGAACCCCGATTATTTTCTGGGGGGAAGAATGACATTGGACGTCGATGCTGCCCATAGATCTATCGAGAAAAAGATAGCGGAACCACTTGGACTGGATGTAACACGCGCTGCATGGGGCATCCACGATATGGTGAACAAAAACATGGCTGCAGCGACCCGGATCGTATCCATCGAGAGAGGCAGAGACCCGAGGAAACTTCCCCTTGTGGTTTTTGGCGGGGCAGGACCACTTCATGGTTCAAGGATCGCCCGAGAATTAGGCATATCAAGGGTTTTTATTCCCGCTGCCGCCGGGGTTACTTCAGCCATAGGTTTACACGTGGCGGGTCTTTCATTTGATTTTAATGCCCCCCACATCTCACTCTTAGGCCAGGAGATCTTAAAAACCGTAAACCGTCTGTTTTCTCAAATGGAGGCCAAAGGCCGCGCCATGCTCAAAGAAGCCAAGACCACGGGGGAGTCTTTTTTCCTCAAGACCGCTGATATGCGTTACGCGGGGCAAGGCCATCAAATCAATGTCCCCCTCCCCGACGGAAATTTCAGAAAGGATGATTTGGAGCAAATCGAGAGAACCTTTAACAAACTTTATTATGATATCTTTGGCTACCGCGACGACGAACAGTCCATCGAGGTTGTGAATTGGAGACTGACGGCCTATTCTCCCCCGACAAAGGTCAAGTTGAACAAATACAGTAACGCTGGGGGGAGGTCCGACGACGCCATAAAGGGGACACGGCAGGTCTTCTTTCCGGAGATCGAGGGATTTTTGGAATGTAACGTATATGACCGGTATAAACTACCGCAGGGGTTCGTCATTCAGGGGCCCGCTGTTGTTGAAGAAAAGGAGTCAACAACTTTGATCTTGCCAAAAGATCGTGGCCATGTGGACGAGTACTGCAATCTTATGATTGAGACTCTAGCATAACGGGGATGTGATGAGCAAAGTAGATCCAATCACGCTGGGTGTTGTTTGGGGCGGGTTAAGATCCATTGCCGAAGAAATGGGTGCCGCACTAAAAAAGACGGCCTATTCTCTGGCAGTACGAGAGGCGGAAGATTTTTCAGTGGGTCTGTTTGATGACACAGGAAGACTCATTGCCCAAGGAGATTTTAGCCCGGGTCATCTTGGGTCAATGCCCTTTGTGGTGAAACACGTAATTTCCGAATATCCTCCCGAGGAAATGAACCCGGGTGACGTGATCATTCTTAATGATTCCTACCTGGGCTCCGGACACTATCCTGACTGTTTTTGTGTGGCCCCCATATTCCATAAAAACAAACTTGTGGCCTTTGCCGTCAATTGCGCGCATCACGTTGATGTGGGGGGTGGGGCGCCAGGCTCCCAGGCCGTAGAAAACGTCAATGATGTGTTCCAGGAAGGGATTAGAATTCTTCCGGTTAAATTAGTAAAGTGCGGGGAGATCCAAAAAGACATATTAAAGCTAATAATCGGCAATGTGAGGGTGCCTGATATTGTAAAAGGCGATTTAATGGCCCAGGCAAATGCAAACCGGATGGGAGAGAAAAGGCTCTCTTCATTGATAGAGACCTACGGTCTAAGCGTTATAAAGAAATGTATGGATCAGATTATTTCACGTTCCGAAGAAGCCATCCGTGCTGCCATAGAAAAGATACCGGATGGAAGCTATACCTTTACCGACTATTTTGATGATTCAGGTCGAGATACACCACCCATAAAGGTACATGTGACGGCTACGGTAAATGGGAGTGATATCATCATTGATTTTTCAGGGAGCAGTCCTCAGACCCGTTCCGCATTAAATAGTGTTCTTAATTATACCTATGCTTACTGTTTCTTTGCTGTCAAATGTCTCACAGATCCATACATCCCGCAAAATGAGGGGTGTGTCAGACCCATAAAAGTCGTGGCTCCGGAAGGATCTTTTTTTAATCCCCGGTTTCCCACCGCAGTCGGCGGAAGGGCCATTGTCAACCAAAGATTGTTTGAGGCGGTGATGGGCGCCCTCAGTCAAGCCATTCCCGATAAGGTGATTACGGCAGCCTCACATTGGGCCAATCCGAATTTTGGGGGCTTTAATCCCCGCACCGGAAAACAATTCGTGTGCTACGAAATCGTGGTCGGTGGATTTGGAGCCAGAAGCGACAGGGACGGATGTGAAGCCATGGTATCCGCTTTTAATATAAGCAACATACCCGTAGAAGTCCTTGAAACAAACTACCCCCTGCGCATCGAAAGATTTGAAATAGTCCGGGATTCTGCCGGATCCGGTCAATTTAGGGGTGGATGCGCTATTCGGCGTGATGTGCGTGTCCTCGAAGACCATATTCAGTTTTCCAATCTTACGGACAGACACCTGTATCCCCCCTTTGGCCTGTTTGAAGGAAAACCCGGTTCGACAGGCATTACGATTCTGAATCCGGGACCCGATGAACAAGTCCTTCACTCAAAGGGTTGTTATGAACTGAAATCCGGAGATCTGGTCAGTCAAACCCTCGCGGGGGCCGGCGGCTATGGTGACCCTCTTAAAAGGGACATCGAAGCGGTGCGTCTTGATGTGACGGGTGAATACATTTCAGTTGAAGCGGCCAGAGAGAAGTATGGCGTTGTTGTGGACCCGGCAACAAAAGAAGTTGATATAACAGAAACCCTCAATCACAGGAACCGTAAATCGGAACCGATTAGGTCATAGCGGGTGCTTAGACGCCCAGACATCACAAGTTGACATCCATTCAATTATTCTGTAAGAATCATAAACCACGAAAAATCACTGTCAACCCGTTTTAGAAAAGGAGTTTCCACATGTGCGACATATTAAAAAAAGCAATAGCCCTTCTGGGTATTCTGGCCCTGTTGGCAGGGTGTTCATTTTCGTATTCTAGCGGAAAATCCAGCGATTCGAGTAAATCCAGCTCCAACTCCTCGAGCCCATCGGACACCGACCAGAAAGATGCGAAAACCGCTTATAAGAGCGATGTGAGTGCCTACACAACCAGCGCGGCAAAAGACGGCAATGCTGAAGATTATATGCGGGAGCTGGGCAGCATCGCCAAACGACACGGCATCACCGATTGGGAGCGGGACACGGCCACCTATAATGCCATAGGCAGCGGTCTCAGGCGGGCCGGTGTAACCCGAGAAGAGGTCAAAGATGTTTATTTCATCAAAGACCTGGCAGCAAAAGAGAAAAACGCCCTTGTCCTTATTCTTGAGAGTTACCAGCCCTGATTTAGACAGGTTTTGGTGGGTTACAAAGGGATAACAGACCAACGAGATGCGTGTATCCCGAAAATCCGTTTTTTATGCGTTTTTTATCGGACTCATTTTCATTGAACAGATGCTGCTCCTTCGGCCGGTTCCGGCCGAAGGCCACCCCGCATCCCCTGCACCACCATTTCAATTTATTTATGTTGATGCCAACGTAGGCGGCTCCAGTGGCGGGCATACCGCCTTGCGCATAAACAACACCGTCTATCATTTCCAGTATTTTCCCGACGGGCTTTTCAAACTCGTTCGAGAGCGATGGCCCCACTTCAGGTATATCTATAACGATCTGGAAAACCGAACGCTTTACGTGGCCCATATTCATGTGGAGGCCCATGACCTCTTGGCCATTCGAGGGCACCTGGACCGACATTATCTGATTCAGGAGGCCCACATGGCGCGCCTGGGTTTACTGGTGGCCGACACACGACTCCTAAACGATCTGAGCCATGGCCGCATGCAGATATCCGTCAGCGGAGCCGGGCTCTTTTCCTTTAAAGAGCCGCCTGATGAGGTCAGCGCCCAACTTCAATCTGCTGTTATCACGTCCTATGGAGAGGACTATTTGACGCTCGCCATAAAAAGCCTGGATCGCAAGCTGTCGAGCATACCGCTTGTCGTCCCCAACATAAAAGACTTCAAAATCGCCAATAAAACCTATCCCGCGCCGGTGGCTGCACTATCAGAGAAATATGCCGAGAACCGGCTTAAATGGGCAGCCCTTCGTGTGTTAAACCGGGCATTGCCCGTCCGGACAGTTGAACTGACGGACATGGACCATTTCGTTCGGCCCGGCGACCGGAAAGGATTGACCCAAAATGAGCGAAACAAGCTTTCAGCATATGCCGAAGCGCTGAAGGCATCCGTGATCCACCTGCTCACGTCCAGGAGGCCCGACTGGGGATATCCTTTGTTGTTGGCCACGGCCAGATATCAGGCGGTCATGTGGTCCCTAAAACGCGACCGGCTGTTTCTGCTGGATCCTTTTCCTGAAGCCGCTAAATCCGTTTCCGCAAAAACGGTACAGGGAGACCCAACGGTAACGGCAAGACTGGCCGATCGTGCACGACGCACCTACTGGGATATCCGCCGGGACACTTTTGCCGAGCAGGTTTTGGCTGAGCGGCCCTATAATCGACTGGAAGAGAGCGCCGGTCGTTTTGCTGAGTTGGAAAAGGGGCGCGTGACCGGCAAAGCCATTCGGGTGGCCTACGGCCGGCTGATACCGTCCCGTGCCGATGGGGTGCCCGTGCCCGCCCCGGGTGTTTCGCAAGAGTCTATCATACAATCTTTGAACTCTGCCCGTCTAAACAGGGAAGTCTATAACAATAAATTGAAACGCTCCTACCCCTATCACCTGATCACGGATAACTGTGCGACTGAACTGATTCGAAAGCTCAATGCTGCATTTCAATCGGAAAGCCAGATCACCCAGGCCCTGGGGGGAAACATTGTGCCGG
>JAUVRS010000229.1 GCA_030597505.1 Desulfobacteraceae bacterium | reverse complement strand
TCCCCAGAAAATGAGGTGATTATACCGGAAAAGCGAAGACCAAAACCGGAAAGGGTAATCACCCCTACAATAATCCCGGCACAGATACACGCCACTGCTACTGTTAGCGCCTGTCTTGCGCCTTGATCCAAGGTCTTTCCCAATCCAACAAGCGCAGAGACTACACCCTGGGCTATGGTACCCAAAACCTCCCGGAAGCCCTTTTTGGAGGCTCCTCCAACCGAAATGTAGAACTCCAGGCTTTTACGGTCAACTAAGAACACAATCATGGTGGCCAGGATCGCCATGAGGGCGGCTTTGGTCACTGTATAGTCAAGGACAAGAAAGCCAACCAAGACCGCAACAGGGAATATTTTATGGATCCCCTTCTTTAAGGTGAACCAGAGATTGGGCAGTTTATCTTCATCCAAGCCCTTTAGCCCCATCTTCAGTGCCTCCAAATGAATCATAAGGAAGGCTGCACCGTAAAAAAGGAGGGCCGGAAATGCGGCTGATTTGCAGATATCCCAATAGGGAATCCCTGTTAGTTCAGCCATAACAAATGCGGCTGCCCCCATGATGGGTGGCATTAGCTGCCCCCCTGTGGAAGAAAGCGCTTCAACGGCCGCCGCAAAGTGGCGTCTGTAACCCGAACTGATAATCAAAGGAATGGTGAAGCTTCCTGTTCCAACAGTGTTGGCCACGGCACTACCGGAGATGGTCCCAAAAAAACTGGAGGCTACAACCGATGCCTTGGCCGCCCCCCCTCGTGAACGGCCTGTTATGGCAAAAGCCAGGTCCAGATAAAATTGGCTTACCTTAGTCCTCTGGAGAAATGCCACAAAGAGGATAAAAAGAAAGACAAATGTGGCAGAAACGCCGGTAGGCACACCAAAAATCCCGTCCGTTGTAAGATAGAGATAATCCACCCATTCATATATATCGGCAGCGCGATGCCTCAGGGTGCCAAAAAGGTAAGGTCCGGTCAAGGCATAGATGCAAAAACAGGTTCCCACAATGGCGAGAGCGGCTCTTACCGCCCTTCGGGTGGCCTCAAGGATTAAGGGCACTGAAACAAAGCCAAAAAACAGGTCACCAGAGGTCATCTTATCAACTGACATGATTCTTTCGATGATGCGATCGAAATCAACGATGATATGTAGGGCAACGCCAATTCCCAAGAGCATCAGGACGGCGTCGATCAGAAAGGAGAGTTTTGGCTTTGACTTAAAAGAGGGGTTTACCAGAAAGGCAAGAGACAAGGCAAAGCCCACGTGAGAAGCCCTGACGATCATCGCATCTACGGTGACATTCCAGGCGCTATAAATTTGAAATAGAGACCAGCATATGGCGAGGGTACCTGCGAGCAGGTGCCTGACTTTCATGAGTTTTAAGTCCAATTTGTTGCCCTTGTATGGGTTTATAAATTAAGATTATGCCTATTGAATTGAAGAGAGAGGGTCTACTACCAAAGATCGGCTTGTAGACCCTCATATGAAAAGTCCCGGTAAGACAAAATGTCTTCTAAAAAAAGCGCTTGGACCTTATTTCCACCCCATCTCTTTGTAGAATCTATCAGCACCGGGATGTAGAGGGATTCCTCCAATCTTTTCAGGTTCCCAAGCAGTCTTTGGGTCAAAGGCTTTAAAGCTCTTATATGCTGCCTGAAACTTTTCCTTGTTTTGGACCATTGTCTTTAGGATTGTGTAAACCACATCAGCGGAAATATCCTCTCTGACAAGAAGGCAGGTGGGAAAGCCAATGGTCGTTACGTCTTTGTCAAGCCCCTTGAACATTCCCTTTGGGACGATGGAACGAGTGTAGCCATACTTGTCCCTCAATTTAACCAAAATATCCTCTTCTATGGACAAGAACTTAAGGGGTCGGGCGATTGCTGCTTCAGTCCATGTGGGGTGAAAGGGGGTGGCCATCATCAGAAGAGCGTTGATGGCCCCTTCTTTTAAGGCAGGCACCATCTCTTTAAAACCTTTCATCAAGATATCGCCACCCCAACTTTTCAGATCCTTCTGGGTAATACCGTATTCTCCCAGGATTTGTCTGGTAGCAAACTCGCTCAGAGAACCCTTTGATTGGGTGCCGACCCGAAGGCCAATTTTTTTTGCCTTCACCTCTCTCCAACTATTTATTTCTTTATTCGCCCTCACAGCACCTAGAAACCAATAGCTATCCAGCCCTCCGGCTATTGCACGGATGTTCCGGATTTTTTTATCGTAACGGTAAACTCCGTTCCAGGCCCAGTTTGCCGTCATAGGAAATGCGAATCCCATGTCTACCTTTTTCATACCAAGGAGTTTCGGGTTACCAATGCCTCCAGAGTATGGGAGAGCATCGACAGTTGAACCTGGCGGAAGGGCCCTTTGGAAGGTGTCGGCCATGATACCGGCCATCACAAACCATCCGCTGCCTATTTTGTGTGCAGCCAGTTTTAAATGAACCGACTGTTGGGCTGAAGAAATGGCTGGTGTTACCCCCAAGATGAAAACAAACATGATCACCAAAAACAAACATCCCCGTTTAGTTGTCACTTTTAACATTGTTTCCCTCCTTTAAGAAAATGGTGTTTGATGACATTCTCGCCGCTTTTAATATAGGTTAAACCTGACACTGGCATTTGACTGCAACCAAGTCAGTAGTATTCGGTGTGCGGATTCTAGCTGTCAGGAAATCCGAAACTATACCTTAATAAGACTCAGGTAGATAATTTTATCTGTCAACTACGCTAAGATATAAGGGTTACACCATGTCGTGATACCCTGTCAATTAACATTTAACAACCTCATCGCATTTTTTCCCAGGATTTTTTCTTTTGCATCGTCACTTAGTCTTAGGTCTTTGATGGCGTGTATGTTCTCTTTGATGGTGGGTATTCCTGGCCAGTCTGAACCGTATATGACTTTGTGGGCAATGGTTTCCAACTCTGGAAAATAATCCAAGAGCTTGTGAGGCGGAAGACCGGAGATTTCCATGTAGACATTTTTATGGAGCCGCGCAATGCCAAAGGCATTATCATACCAGAAGGGCCGCCCGCTGTGGCACATGAGTAGATTTAAATCCGGAAAATCCACGGCCACGTCATCCATGTAGATGGGGTCCCCGTATTTAAGCCTGGAACCCACAAAAACCGATGATCCTATATGGAGAGATACGGGGATATTCAGTTCCTGGGCCTTTGCGTACAAAGGATAGATCATGGCGTCATTGGGGTAGTAGAGTTGGTATGTTGGATAGAGTTTGAGACCCTGAAACCCATTATCTTTTACCAGCCTCTCCAGTTCCTGATCGGGTCTGGAAATTGTGTATGGGTTGATACTGGCAAAAGGAATCAGGCGAGGGCTTTTTGAACAGAACTCGGCAACGTATTCGTTATCTGCAATGCCGGTAGTGATAGGCGCCAGCTCGGCCAGGATGACCGCATAGTCAATTCCAGCCTGGTCCATCAGTTCTATAAAGGCCTCCGGTGATGAATAAGTTTTAAGGAAAGCCTCCATTTTGTCCCCGTACGAGCGTCGTATCAGGTCTCTGTAAGTCTTTGTTGTTGTCTCATAGAATGCAGTGTGGACATGAAAATCAATGATCATATTTCCCTCTTTTTCTCAATTCAGGTATTTTAATTCTGGCACAGGTGTAATTGCATCTCTGGCAAACACCCCCGTGATGTTGATGGAATTGAACATGGTCAACGTCAAGTTTATTCCTGAAAAAATAATGGCGATTACAGACACGGCAGTAGCCCCTCAAAAACACATCAGTTTTTTTTTGACCGTTATTTAAGACTCTCTTTTTTTCAAATTTATTCATATCCACTTTTCGGTAGAGTATTACATTATTAGACTGAGCAGATGAGAGGGGGGTGTAGTGTCCCATGGTTGGTGTTCATGGGAGCATATCTTGTGCCCCCCTCGTCTGTCTTACCCTTTGGTGGCCTTCTTCTTTTGCGATCTCTCGATAATTTCCAGGACATCCTCCCAGGGTTTTCCGTCAACCCATTCGGGCAACTCTTCGATGATCTTCATGGACCAGGGCTTGGGATCTTTAAAACCGGCCTCCGACCTCACCCACAGCACATCTGCCTTGGATCTGGCCTTTTTATTCGTGATGAGGGCCCTCACATGCTTGGTGTCATATTTTCTGGGGCCCGGGGTGAGATCTTTTATGAAAAGCTCCACCTCTCCATCTTTCATATCGCTGAATTTCCGCACAAAAGTCTCCCATTCTTTGGCCATTTTCAACGTCTCCTATCTGAATCCATATTTTTTCCAGTTCTTGTCCACTTTCTCCTGAATCTCTTTCGGGTATATATTCCTGTAAGAGACCTTTGGGGGAACGATATCATCCGACCATTCAAGGGGCCAGGTACAGTCAAATACCACGGATACACCTTTGAGTCTCTTCCGCTCCTCCAGACTGTAGAAAGGCGTCAGGGGGTTGGCCCTGCCCTCGTACCACTCCAGGGTAATTCCCCTTCCAGGGTGGCACTTGGAGGCGAAGGCGTGGATCACCTCGGACATGTTAAAGACATCCACATCTGCATCAACCATCATATATTTGTTGGTCCAGACCCTGCGAGCAGTGAAAAAATCCAGGACCCTGCGGGCCATCTCGGAACCTCCCTTTTTCACGCCCACAACGATGAGATGGGTGACTCCCTCGGGCGGCACGTAGACATCCGTTATGGGAATCCCCTTACGGATAAGGCCGCTTTTCATGGCGGCCGCAGCGCTCAGTGACGCTGCGATGGAGGCATCGTCCGGTGGCATCCCCAGTGAAATCATGGTAACAATAGGGTTCGTCCTGTACGTTACCGCGCTCACCTTCATGGCCACGCCTTGGCACATGGTCCCGCTCCGGTAGCCGGGGTACTCGCCAAAGGGGCCGTCAGGGGCAACTTTATCGGGGAGGATGTGCCC
>JAUVRS010000189.1 GCA_030597505.1 Desulfobacteraceae bacterium | reverse complement strand
GCCTCCCGCAACTATGTGCTCTCCTCCGGGAAGATCATCGCCGAAGGTACCGGGGATAAGCTGCTCCAGGATGAGGTCATCCGTAAGACCTATCTTGGCCTTTAGGAGGCTGTCCGAGAATGGCTATTTTCCCCAATCTCTGCGCGTGCCCCGTAGCTCCGGAAGATGGTACTGGGGTCAGACTCAAATTATAATCCTCGAAATACTTTAAGGTATGCCTGTGGTTATAGTTTTCGTATTCCCCTCCGGGCCGTAGGCCCTATGGGCCGGAGGCTTGATCTTGAAAAAAACTATCTCATTCTCGGACCGTCTCCCAGGCCTTCCTGTCTTTCCACCTCCGATATGATAAGTTTTCAATAATCTTGGGCACCGTGGGGTTCAGCCGTTTCTTTCCGGCGCTCTCTAAACCTACCGTCGTAGCGTGGCTGATATTTGGGGTTTTGCCAAAACCATGGAGAAACCAATAGGATTCACTGGGAGAAAACCCCAAATATCAACCACTGCGGAAGTGAGAAATAAATTCGCTTTGAGAGAGCGCCGGAAAGAAACACCCGAACCCCACTCCAGAAATCCTATTATTTCTAACGAATTTACTGATAGATTACTTTTTTTTTAGGACAAGATGATGTCACAAATCAAGGGCCAAAAGGTTCAGATCCGGGCTTATGGTGTAAAGGTCTTGCTCTCCCGTCATAAAGAGGTGCGCAGGCTCAAACGTCTCCATTTTCCATCGGGTCACGGGAATAAATTGTGGATCTCGAGTTGGCTTCTGATGGATTTTTTTAAGCGCAAAGGCCTGTCTGAGAGATCCAAGGTCATGGATGTGGGGTGCGGTTGGGGGCTTGCAGGGATATATTGCGCCAAGAAACACGATGCCGTGGTAACTGCCGTTGACACGGACCCCGAGGTCTTCCCTTTCCTTCACCTTCACGCAGAGGTCAACAGCGTTAAGGTAGCTACAATGAAACGAGCCTTCGGGGGGCTGACACACGCAGACCTGGAAGGCTTTGATGTGTTGATTGGAGCGGACATCTGTTTTTGGGTGACATTAACTTATTCGCTAAAAAGGCTCATCAACCGCGCCCTTAGATCAGGCATAAAGCTGGTTCTTCTCGCTGGTCCCGGGAGGTCAACTTTTGATGAACTTGCTGAATATTTTATCGAAAAGCAGGGTGGGGAAATATTGAAACGCACTGTTTACCGGCCCCGCCGTATACAGGGAAGGATTCTTAAAATCGGATCACTCTGACCCGTTTAGTTGCTTCCATAAATCCTCTCTAAGGCTTCATAGACCCTTTTACCGATTTCAAGCCCGCGGCAAATAAAGTCAGGCCCATATCCCCGTCCAGTTGGGGTGCGAAAGGTGCCTTTGATCCTCTCTATGCCCTTAAGACTTCCGTCAAAGCGCTTCAAAACGGACAATATGGGGATTTTTCTTGGGGCCACCATCATCCAGACGGTTTCCGTAAAGTTGTCCGGGCCCCACCGGAACTTATCGGCATCATAGAGGGCGTCTGATATGATTTGAAGCGAAGGATCATCCAACGGGCGGGCAGGCTTGAATGCCTCGTGGTTTCCTATGGCCTCCACGATCCCCAACCGTTCTCTTTCCTCCAGATCAAATCCCTCCAATATCCTCCCGGCTTCCTCTGCACCCCTTTTGGCATGCTCGGGTTCTTTCCTTTTTATGTCGTGCAGGATACCAGCCAGATGAGCAAGAAGAACCTTTCTCTCTACGTCTTCTTTGGAAGTTGTCCCGTTTAACTCTATAATTACAATGGCCCCCGCCTCCACGGCCACTTTGCGCACATGGGACAGCCCGTGCCCGATGCGATCTGCGCGGTCTTCAACAATTTTGAGGCCCGCATTAACCATTGGGGCGTCTGTGAAAAGCCGGTGGGATACGTCCATCTCCCCCTTTTTTTCAAGATAGAACCGAGGGGGCTCCATCTCAGCAGCGATTCGTTCAGAGAGGTTTTTGGCCTCCAGATATTCTCCTGTCAGCACGTCGTTTACCTTTCGAATTGTCTTATCGTAGGTTCTCAATAAGTTTGGGCACCGTGGGGTTCAGGTGTTTCTTTCCGGCGCTCTCTAAACCTGTCGTGTTGCGTGGCTGATATTTCGGGTTTTGACAAAAGCATGGAGAAGCCAATAGGGGTTCATTGTGAGAAAACCCCAAATATCAGCCCTGCGAAAGTGAGAAGTAAATCCCATTTGAGAGAGCGCCTTCAAGAAACACCCGAACCCCACTCCGGAAATCCTATTGTTTCTCCCGGACTTATTGAGGAGTTGCAAAAACCCATGACAGAGCAAAGATGGCCAGGTTGCCCAGACCATGAATGGTAATGGGGGCCACCAGGTTTTGCTCTTTCTCGTAGGCCAATGAAAAGAGGATTCCACCGGCCGCCTGTGTGAATGGAATCCCGCTAAAAGCAGACGGGTGGGCCAACACAAAGATGAGGGTACTCACTGTCACAGCAACAACCGCCCCCCAGCGCCTTAGAAACCCATAGATCAGCCCCCTGAAAAAAACCTCTTCTGCCAGGGGACCCACAATTCCGCCAACAAGGAGATAGATGATAATGTCGTCAAAACCAGAGGGGAGCCGCACCCGTACAAGCGCCAGCGGATCAATACCCGCAATAAATAAGAAAACAAAGGAAATTACGACAATCGCACCAAACCCGGCCGACCAGATTAGCCCCCTTTTGAACCCCATGCCTATCCTTTGGGGAGTCAACCCTATTGAGGATATCCCCTTTCCCCAAAAAGAGACAATCAACAGAACCAGGATTGTCTCGACGAGACGTAAGACACCCAGGAAAACCATCGAGTGATAAAGACCCTTTGAGATGACCAGTCTGGCCAGGAACTCGACACCGATTAGCGTCCCAAGAGAAATGAGAAGGGTTTTTAGTTCAATTTTGTCTGCTTCCATCCAAGCGACCTCAAGGCCTTGTAAGCATACCACTGGTTGTACCAGTCCTTCGACCTCTTTAACCTTTCCATAATTTCCTCCATAGCCCCCCGGTCTTTTCTCTGCCCCAGGGCCTGGAAGGCCATGGAGACCACGTTTGGATGGGGATCATCCAGAAGTGCCAGTATGTTTTTGTAAGTGTTTGGTTTCCGGCTGACACCCAGGGCCTTTGTAAACCAGTACCGTTCGGGTATATGGGAACTCTCCAACATCCTTTCATAGTGTGGGAATCCCGCCACTTCCACCCCGTTTTTATAGACAGCCCTTAGGGCTCTAACCCTTTCTTCCCAATCGTCGGAGCCCAACATCCGGGCCAGATCTGTTTTTTTTATCTCTTCTTCTTCATATCGATGGAACGGCATATACAACATAATGCCCGCCAGGAGGCACACGATTGAGGCCATTAAACGGGCCCTTTGAGACACCAGAAAAAGGCCAAACATGAAATATAAAACCGCATGAACAAAGATATACAGGGTGATGGGAAACCCTATCAGAATGGAAAAAAAGGTGAACCGGCGGAAAAAGGAATATTTGTCGCTTTTTCTGGAGAAGTCGCTCAGTGTACTGCTGCGCCTCGAGAGAAAACCATCCAGCGTGGTCGTGAGGATGGTCCTTCCCCCATTCTCAAAGACCAGGTCTTTACCATCTTGCCATATCTCCAGATCGACCCCCGCCCCTCCTGCCCCAATTATGCTGAGGTAGTCATGATTGAGCAGTTTTGTCTCCAGCAGCCGCCTGATGGGGAGTTTCTCTACTTTTTCGAGACTGCAGGTTTTGAGCATCTTCTGCTCGGGAGCTCTGAAGGCCTCTGCAGGATATAGGGTATATTTGTAGTAAAAGTCGTTGATTGCCGTGCCAAAGCGATTTGACAGGAGAAAATGATCTCTCAGTTTCAAAAAGATTTGACTGTCCAGATGGGGTGCCCACAGAAGCGTCAGGAAGATAACAGGCGCAATGGTTATTATGCCACTAAGCCAAGTCCTCTTTCCCGAGCGCGGAGGCATCCATCTGAGGGCCGACACAAATACGACAAGGGGAATGGCAAGAAAATAAAGGCTTACTATTGGGGCAAACCCCCGTAGGTTCACCTGCACAAGACAGCCGGCCCACAAAAGACAAAATGGAATCAGAAAAAGCTTCTTTCTTGATAGAAGCCTGTCCCAGCTCCACACAGCGGCAAGGGTGACCATGGAGATCCCCACCCCCACACTGAACGTAAAAAAAAGCCCCCCAAAAAATGCGGGTCCCAGTTCCTGGAGGTGATCCATGACCAGCGAGTTGGGAACTGTCAGATACCCGGACTCCCTTATGACAGTGAGTCTGTCATAGAGATCGGTATTTGACAGATAAACATGTATGGTTGCCAGGAGCTGGGAAATGCACAACCCCGCCAGCAGTGATCGGATGAAATAAGGGAATCTGACCATCTTGGCAAATCCGTATTATTTGGAGAATCGGAAGAACAATAGCCGGGTTTCGACCATTTTAGGTTCAGATTTTCTTTTCTTGCGCCTTTGTTTTGGCAGTTCATATCAGAAAACCCATATCAAATACCAGTTGTTCATGTAGCAGTTTTATCTGGTGCTATCCCATGTTGTTTGTCTTATCGATGATCGAGGGGACTTCAAAGCAACCCTGGATGGCCTCAAGAGCTGGGTGGCTCTGATGGGCGGGGATAACTCCCGAAATGGAGGCGATAGAGCAGCTCAACCCCAGGAGCTCCACGCGGGCCTCTGCAAGGGCCGTTATAAGATCATTTGCAATACCGTAACGGTCTCCAAAATGGGGGCCATTCATTGAAAATGATGCTACTGCGGGCGCCTCGAAACCCATGTTTTTATCGCCAGGGAACTGCTTTAGGATTTCCGCACAGCCGGAATTATCTGAACGAGGGACGCAAAAAAACAGGTTGGCCGTGTTATTTTCTTTTGAGGGACTTGTAACCAAAAAGGTGAGCCGAAAGCCCAGTTGTGAAATCCTTTTAAAAATTTCTCCTGTGGTTCTCAGATTGTCTTTCTTTATGGGGATCCGTAAGAGCGACTGTTTTGCCGCCCACTCAAGCCCGTAGACCTTGGGTTTCTTTTCCTGGTAAGAGGCGACCACTTCCTTGTAGAGCGTTTCTTTACCTTTCTGAGCCAGTTTCCAGTCGGCGGGGCTTCGGTAAGCACTAAAGCTGAATGGCCCGAACAGGGCATTCGTGGCCTTGTTAACAGCAATTTCATCCAGGACCACCGAGATGGATGAGTGGGAATTGGTTATTGCAACAGGGTTTACCCCTGCCTTGTCAAAGGCAACAAGGAGTGCCCCCAGGGTCCCAGGGTTTCCCTGGTGGGGGAATATGGAGAGAATAACAGCCCTGGTGGTCGTGAAGTGTGCTCCGTGAAAATTATGTTGAAGGATGCTTGTTGTTTTTTCTGCATCCCCGGCGTCAATAACGAGGTCCAGCCCCCATTCCCAGTCCTCGTTCCCACATGTAAAAAAGGGGAGGTTTGTTTTTTCCCCAGCCAGGAGGCTACACAGTTCCCCCGGCAACCCTTTGTCTCTTCCAGGGTTGGTCACCGAAATCCAGGTCACCTCTTGCAGAAGCTTAAAGCCGCCAAGTCGTATTGAAGGT
>JAUVRS010000244.1 GCA_030597505.1 Desulfobacteraceae bacterium | reverse complement strand
GATGTCACAACAAATCGGGTTCCTCTTGAGCATTGTGCAATATCCGGATAGGCATGGTTTGGTCATTGGAATTTGTAATTTTGATATTGTTTGTAATTTGAGTATTGTAATTTTGGATTTTAGTGCCATAACCGGGAAAGCAAATCGCTTTTACCTGAATCAGTTAGCGTTGACTTTGACGTTTCCCTGGGGACGGGGCACCTTCATTGACAATGACGACCGATATTGTTAATATATATAACAAATTAGTCGCCCGACATTGGGGATAAAGGGGGGCACGGCCTGAAAATTTGGCCGTACTGGACTGGGCCCGGGTCTGACAGGGCGGGATTTGGTACTGTTTATACTATGCCGGTTTATGAATACACAGCCCTAAACGGCGCTGGCAAAAACGCCACGGGGATTATTGACGCCGACAGCACAGTGGCTGCAAGGCAGAGATTGAGGGCAACCGGGATCTTTCCGGTTGATGTAAAAGAAACCTCTTCCATGCCCAAAGGTACAACCTCGAGCACGGCAACGTTTTCCGCTCTTTTTAAACGGGTCAGACCGGGAGAGCTTTCTGCCGTCACCCGGCAGTTATCAATCCTTTTGGGTGCCGGGGTAACGCTTGTATCGGCCTTGGATGCCCTGATAATGCAGGTTAACAACCCGCTCTTAAAAAAAATCCTGGCCCAGATCAAGGAATCGGTAAATGAAGGAAACAGTCTGGCCCATTCCCTGTCTCAACATCCAAAGCTGTTCTCTCAAATTTATGTCAATATGGTGCGGGCTGGCGAGGCCTCAGGCACACTTGATCTGGTTCTGGAACGTCTCTCAGAATTCAGCGAACATCAACAGGCCTTGAGAGGGCGTTTTAAGGCAGCCCTGGCCTACCCGGTCTTTATGTTTTTTGTGGGCTCCCTGGTCCTCTTTTTTCTGGTGGCGTTTATTGTTCCCAACATCTCCAAGCTTTTTAGTGAAATGAATCAGACCCTCCCCCTTCCCACAATCGTACTGATCGGTGTAAGCGGTTTTCTCAAATCCTTCTGGTGGCTGGTCCTGCTCGCCCTTGTCGGCACCATCGTGGCAATAAGACAACTAAAGAGGACCCCGCGAGGCCAGCACATCTCTGATCTGGTCAAGCTGAAAACCCCCATTATTGGGGACATCAACACAAAAATTGCTATCGCCCGATTCGGAGCCACCTTGGGCAGTTTGCTGCAAAATGGGGTGCCCCTTATTTCTTCTCTTCAAATAGTGCGAAATATCATTAATAACACCCTGATCGCCAACGTTATTGACAGCGCAATGGAAGAGATACAGGTTGGGAAAGGCCTTGCGGCTCCTCTTCGCCAGAGTCGCTGGTTTCCTCCCATGGCGACACAGATGATATCCGTGGGCGAACAGAGCGGGGAACTGGAAGGCATGCTTAATAAAATCGGAGACATATACGAAAAGGAAGCGGAGTTGCAGATTATGGCCATGACCTCTCTTTTGGAACCGATCATGATATTGACCATGGGTCTGGCCGTTGGATTTATTGTTATCTCCATACTCCTTCCCATATTTGAGATGAACCAAATGATTCGGTAAGGGTAACTACTCAGCTGGATAGGCTGAAGGCTGTAGGCTGTTAGGAAAAAGCGGATTTTAAAGCCATGTTTGATGCAAGAATCAGATATTTCCGCCAAAGTAGGGCAATCGTGCTTTTCTAACCCCTTCTGCCTTCAGTCTAAACAGCTTCAGCCTGACTACGTGAGTAGTTACCGGTAGGGATTTTTTGGAAACACAAGATCGTGATCCATCGAACCCATGAAAGGGGAAAGAAAAAATGACAAGGGATAAACCGGGGCATCGCGGCTTCACCCTGATTGAAATAATGGTGGTAATTGTAATTCTGGGCATACTCGCGGGGCTTATAATCCCTCGGATCATGGGACGGCCTGAGGAGGCCAGGCGGATGAAGGCAGTGGTCCAAATAGAGGGGTTGGAAACCGCGCTAAGACTCTATAAACTTGATAACGGCACCTACCCCTCCACCGAACAGGGGCTTCAGGCCCTTGTGGAGTTGCCGACAGTGGGGGAACTTCCCATGGCCTGGAGGGAGGGAGGCTACCTGGAAAAAGGAAAACTCCCAAAAGACCCCTGGGGAAATGAGTATGTGTACCTCTCACCCGGGCTTCACGGAGATTACGATTTTATGTCGTACGGACCCGATGGAGAGCCAGGGGGTGAGGGTAAAAATAAAGATGTCAACAGCTGGGAGCTGGACTAGGAGGCTGTCCGAAAAGATGTTTCTGATATGACCGGCTGCACATCTTAAAAACCTGCGTTGACAAACCCATGAACCCCATAAAATCATCCAAGGGGTATACCCTTATAGAACTTGTGGTCGTGGTTTTATTGATCGGTATTATGGCCGTGCTGGCTGTCCCTCGATTTCGATATGCGCTACTGACCGATGACCTCAAGAGCGGCACGCGGAAGATGGCAGGTCTGATCAAGAATATTCGAAATGAGGCGATTCGGACCCAGAAGACCCATTATCTTCATCTTGATCTTGAATCAAACCGGTTCTGGACCGATTCTGCGGCCATGACTGAGGAAGAGAGGGTCCTTTCCCGCAAAAAGGCGTTCAGCCTTCCCGAAGGGGTCCGTTTCGAAGATGTATGGTTCAAGGGAAAGGGAAAAAAGACGGATGGGGCAGCATACATTATTTTTTCAAGAAAGGGATATGCTCCGCGATCGGCCATCCATCTGGGCACTGAAGACGGAGAAAGCTTTACTCTGGTAGTGAACCCCTTTCAGCAGGGGGTTAAAATCGTTAAGGGCTATATAGATCTTGAGGACACTTAAAAATGACCTGGACCACAAAACCCGTGACCGCCAGGAAAAGATATGACCTTAGGGGATTTACGCTTCTGGAGGTGATGATAGCCGTGGCCATCATCGCAACTGCCTTTACAGCTGTTCTGGGATTACAGTCTCAAGGCGTATCACTTGCAAGTGAGTCAAGATTTAACACAATGGCCCCCCTCCTGGCCCAGCGAAAGATGGCACAAATGGAGTCAATAACACCGGAGGGACTGTCCGCTGATTCGGGTGACTTTGGTGAGGATTTTCCAGGCTATACATGGCAAATAGATGTCCAGGATGTCGCGTTTGAAGGGCTTTCAGGACTACCCGACTATCTCAAACGGATCGACCTGAGGGTTGCCTGGGGCAAAGGCAAGCTCTACCAGTACCATCTCAGACTATACAAGTTTATTCCAAAATCCAAATAGCCAAAGAATGCAGAATGAACATCAGAAACTGGTCAAAGACAAGCGGCTTCACCCTGGTAGAGGTCCTGATAACTGTTTTTATTTTTGCTATCGTCCTTTCAACGATCTTCACCACCTATACCGGGTCCTTCAGGATCATGGACCAGACAGAATCCCAGGCAGAAATCTATGCCATGGCCCGGGTCACCCTTGAGAGGATGATAGAGGATCTGAGTTCGGTTTATGTTTTCCCGGAGACAGACGCCAAAAAAACAACACCCGCCCCGCTGAGACCAGACCGGTTTATTGGTGAAACAAGGGAGCTAAATGACAATCCCTTTGGTACCCTCCGGTTTTTGTCGAGAGCCCATATTGGGTTTAACGATACAGAAACGGATCCAGGCGTTTCACGGATAGCCTATTACGCCGTCGAAAATGATCAGGAAAATAGCATTACCCTGTTCAGATCAGATACGCCTGAGTTCGATGAGGAGCCGGAAGAAGATTCAGACGGACTTCCCCTTTGTGAAGGCCTCTCCTCTGTCGACTTCACTTATTATGGTGAGGATGGCACACCCCATGAGCAATGGGACTCAACCAACCAAGAATTTGGTGGGAAACTGCCCGTAATGGTTCTTATCACATTGGAATTTGTGAATGAGGCCGATCCTGAGTCACCCATCAAATTCACCACCGGCGTATCGCTTCCAATGGCCGGGGAAATGAATGATAAAAATTCTCAAAAATAATCAGGGGTTTGCCTTGATACTTACGATCCTTGTGATAAGCGTGATCGTTGTGCTTTCTCTTCAGTTCAATCTCTCCATGCGGTCCGATCTTTATTCGGCTACAAACCTGAGAGACGGAATCAGCCTGGCATCCATTGCAAGATCCGGTTTTAACAGTGCCCTTGCTTTTCTTACGGAGGACGCCTCAAAAACCGATTTTGATTCTCTTCATGAGTCTTGGGCATACGCCAAGGCTTTTTCTTCCTATTCGGCCGCCATGTTTGAACAAGGCCAGTTTGCCCTGGAGATCACCGATCTTTCAGGAAAGATTCCGATAAACCAATTGGTTGACAAAGGTGGAAAGGAGAATAAAAAACAAAGAGATCTGTTAAACAGGTTTCTCAGTTCAGAGCCTTTTGAACTTGACCCCGAAAACGTCGACAATATCCTGGACGCAATAAAAGACTGGATCGACCCGGACGACGAGGTGACCAGAGTTGGCGCTGAAAACGGATATTATCAGGGTCTGGAAAGACCTTACAAATGCAAAAACGGGCCTTTTGAGTTTCTTGAGCAATTGCTGCTTGTAAGGGGAATTACCAATGAACTTTTTTACGGATCAGAAAAAACGCCCGGGCTTTCACAATATCTG
>JAUVRS010000188.1 GCA_030597505.1 Desulfobacteraceae bacterium | reverse complement strand
TTCAAACTCGCCCAGGCCATTGATCCACAACTTTCCTTTTCCCGAAAGGGGGACGATGATATCGTTGACATCATGGGTGTGTTCGGGGAGACCTTCGCCTTTTGGGACCTTGGCAAAAAGGCAAGTCCCATCCACATTGTCATCTTTTTTTGATACGACAAAGGCCAAGCTCACCCTTTCGTTTGCAGGATGAGGTTTCCACTCAAGGTCTTTGGGCATATTTACGATTGAGTCACGCAATTCTTCCGCAGCAATGTTTTTGTGCTTGTTTATCTCCCATCCAGGGATCTTTTCGGATGCCATTTGTTCCTCCTCTTCTAAAGCCTTGGCGGAATCCATCTATTCGCCTCAATCTTTAATGGACCGAGATTGTTTTGGTTGTTTTCATAATGGCTTTTGCATCATCGACTTTCATTTTATTTAGCTCAACGGCCCGGGCCAAAGAATGAAACCTTGAACCCCTGAACCTTTGAACCCGTTGCCTATGCTTATATTTGAATCCGATGCTTTTTGCAATGTGAAATAAAAGACCTTTTCCAGCAAATTTGATCGTAGAGACCCATTTCAAATGCGGCATATTCACTGAAATGTTTTCCGGGCATTCGATCCTTTGGCGCACTGATTTTTGAAAATGTCATTTTCAAAATCTTATTGACTTGCGTTCGTTATCATCGTAGTGCATGGTAAAAGTTGGAGGTGAGACACGATACAATTGACGACCAATTGATTTTTTACAACCTCACAAATTAAGGGCCTGCGCAGGCCCATAAGGAGGGAAACAATGAATAAAAAAAAACCAGGCCGGTTTGTTCCTTTTTTTGAGAACACCTCAGTTGGCAAGATGAAGAAAAGAATTTGGAACATGTCAGACAAAGAAGTGGATGAGAGCCTCAGATCGGATTATGAGATCCCTTCACCAGGAGAAATGGATAAACCCGGCTCCTATATCCAAAACACTCCCAGGGCTGACATGGTAAAAAACCGTCGCAAGAATGACGTGGTGATTATTCCCGTGGGATCCACGGAATGTCATGGTGATCACCTTATCGGTG
Organism: Desulfobacteraceae bacterium; assembly: GCA_030597505.1. Classification (GTDB taxonomy): domain Bacteria; phylum Desulfobacterota; class DSM-4660; order Desulfatiglandales; family Desulfatiglandaceae; genus JABMQV01. The sequence goes on along the minus strand of JAUVRS010000188.1, from coordinate 4,559 downwards.
GTCACGACACCCTCCAGGTTACGCGAATAGCCGAAGCGGTCCGCCGTAAGACAGAAAAGACAGGGGCGCCGGTAAACATAGTATATCCCATCAATTACGGCTGTCACCCGCCTTGGCATCAAGGGATGTGTGGCACCGTCATGGTCAACGATGAGGCCTTTGAGCAAACCATAATGCATATCATGTATGGCCTATGGAATGACGGGTTCCGCAAACAAATTTGGTTTAACAACCACGCACAGCAAAACGAGATTGAAAAGGCCATAAAACGATTTATGAATACCTATCAACTCCCCGGTTTCTATGTGGCGCCTGAGCTTCAGCGGACGGTCCGTGAATTTTTCGAAACAAAAGAATATGGCGGGAAATTAGACACTCGTTTTGTCCATGCAGATGAGGCCGAAACCTCGATGGGTCTCCTTCTGTTCCCCGAAATGGTCAAGATGGAGCATGCTGTGGATACGGGTCCCCTGCCGGGCTACAAATACTTCCCGGATGGCCACTTTGACCTATCAGCCGAAGAGCTTTTAAGACCCAACACATACAGAGGCCGGGCCGGAGACCTCCCTTTGGAGATTGTGGCAACGCCTGAGGGGGTCGTCGGCAGGGCCACATTGGGAGATGCTGATAAGGCAAAATGGCCCATACTGGCCGTATGCGAATATCTGTTTCTCCTACAGAAAGAGATTCTGGAGACATGGCCCGTGGGAGAGGTTCCTGAACCGGAAAAGACCACATTCCGGACCAATAAAGAAATGAAGCCATACCTTAAGGAACCGGGCAGCAAAGGATGGAAATCTGTCTATTCCTTACCCAGGATTGGGCCTTATTAGTCAACCACGCTACGACAACTGGTTTAGAGAGCGCCTTCAAGAAACCATTTCTTGGATAATGTCTTTTACGGGTTTGATCTCCTTGACCAAAGCACTGATCTGACCCCCGCCGGCCGGAAAGAGATCAAAATCACCGGTGGACCAGGCCTTGTACGCATTCCTCACGTCGTATTCCTGGGTGAGGTCTGCGCCCGAGGCCATGAGTTCGCCCATTTTGGGGTTGATAATGGTCCTCATAGCCATACCGCCCATGGGCAGCAGCGTCGTTCCCCCGTCACCGCACCCTACGATGGCCTCTTTCCAGGCCTGAGAAGCCGGACTTTCTTCGGAGACCAAAAACGCGGTCCCGATCTGAACGCCCTGTGCACCGAGAGCTAAAGCGGCCCGAAACCCGCGACAATCGGCTATCCCACCGGCAGCCACCACCGGCACTTCGACCATGTCACAGACCAGAGGAATCAGGATCAGGTTAGTGGATTCCGGCCGGGTGGTGCGAAGGCCACCGGATTCCGCACCGGAAACGATCACGCCCTCTGCGCCCGCATCCGTGGCTTTCAAAGCAAGGGGAGCGGCCAAGGTAACGTGAAGCGCCTTCAGACCCAATTCCCTAATCTTTGGATAGATTTTTTTGGGGGATCCGGCCGAGGTGGTTACAGTCCTTATCCCTGCTTCGGCCAAAACTTCCAGGATGGCCTCGTTGTTGGGGTTCATGGCAATCATGAGGTTGGCACCAAAGGGCTTATCGGTCCGTTCCTTTATCTGATGGACCATCTCTCTTATCCTCTCAATGTCTTGAACAAAACCCAGGGCAAGCATGCCAAATCCCCCGGCTTCGGACACGGCCGCAACCATTTTCGGATCGTTCAATTGCCCAATGGGTCCCTGAATAACGGGGTATTTGCTTTCCAGAATTTCCAAGAGTTGTGACATGGCATTAACCTCCTTTGCAGTCAAATTAGGGGTTGAGGTGGGCGGTACAATCTATGGCTGGCTCGTGCCGTGTCTGTTCAGACGGCCTCCACACGGCGCGGGACAAACCGATGAAACGGATTCCTCATTTAAACAAATGGCATTATATACAAAGCAAGGGGAGGATGGAAACCCTTTTCAGAAAGAATCCGCCAAAACCATTCAGAACCATGAAGACCGAGTGTAAACCATTTGATACAAATTTACAGTTTTATCCCTGTCAAGAAAATGACGTTATATTGGATTTGACCACAGTTTTTTGGCGCCTTCTAAACCCACAGTAAAGCGTGAGCAGGGCCCATACCTATAATCTGGAATTTTTCAGCCGATTATGTTATAGTACAGCAGAAACTTTATTTTTTGAGGAGAAAAAAATGAAACCAGGGATTACAGTACTCATCAAGGGCGCGGGTGAGATGGCAAGTGGCGTGGCATGGCGTCTTTTCAAATCGCACTTTCGGGTAGCCCTTACCGAGCGACCCCAGCCCCTTGCCGTCCGCCGCGCCGTATCGTTTTGTGAAGACTCCTATGACGGTACCAAACTGGTTGAAAACGTGGAGGCTGTTCGGGTCTCAAGACCCGATGAGATTTTAGCGGAATGGGAGAAAAACCGTATCCCCCTCATAGAGGACCCCGAAATGACGGTCCTTGAAGCGCTTGATCCCGATGTGTTGATTGAAGCCACGTTGAGCAAACGCAATACGGGCATAAAAATCACGGATGCCCCCCTTGTAATCGCCCTGGGCCCGGGATATGAAGCGGGGCAGGATGCGCACTATGTGGTGGAGACAAACCGGGGACATAATCTTGGGCGACTGTACGAACGGGGAAAAGCAGAACCCAATACAGGAGAGCCGGGGGCAACGGGGGGTTTCACCCACGAACGAGTCCTGCGTGCCCCCTCCGACGGCGTGTTTGAGACGGAATATAATCTGGGTCAGCATATAAACCCGGGTGATATAGTGGCGCGGGTCGGCAGGGATGAAGTGGCGGCACAGATAGGGGGTGTCTTGAGGGGGATTATTCGTTCAGGGACAAAGGTCAAACGTGGCCTCAAGATAGGAGACATCGACCCCCGGGGCGAAGCCGGTTATGTCAACACCATAAGTGAGAAAGCCCGGGCCATTGGCGGGGCCGTACTAGAAACAATTTTACGGGTTTACAATATTTGAGAGGACAAACCATGCAAAGAATACTTTCGCGGACAATACAGTCGTTGGAACAGGGTGAGCCTGCGGTGTGGGCCACAGTTACTGCCCAGACCGGTTCGGCACCGAGGGGTGCTGGGAGCCGAATGCTTCTGCTCAAAGGCCCGGAAATTCTCGGGTCAGTGGGAGGTGGTTTTGTGGAGGGAAAATCGGTAGAGATTGGGCTGTCCCTTTTGGATAAGCCGGGGCAGAAAATCTTTCCCCTTTCTCTTACCGGTCAGCAAGTTGCCGAGGCAGACATGATATGCGGAGGCAAAATGGAGGTGTTTGTAGAGACGATCCCACTGGAGGCCCTCCCATTTTTGAAAACTTTTGAGGACGCCGTTACAGGGTCAGGAACGGTCGTTTTTTTGACCCTGGTAAGCGAAAAACCGCTTCCCTATGACGCAAGGCACCTTCTTTGGGAAAATGAGGAGCCCATTGCCGGGGTGTTGCCACTTTCAGACAATTTCGCCACCACCTTCCAGGAAGTGGTCGCGAGCGACAAACCCGATCTTCTGTCGCTGCCCGGCCAGAGTGACCGACTTTATGTCGAACCCATTCAACGGCCATCCGTGGTCCACATTTTTGGCGGTGGACACGTCTCGTTGGACGTGGCATGGTTCGCTCACCGCGTGGGGTTTGAGGTCGTCATTATCGACGATAGAGAGGAGTTCGCCAACCGGGAACGCTTTCCCATGGCCACTGAAATACGTGCGTTGCCCTTTGATGAGGCATTCAAAGGAGTGGTGTTTGGACCAAGGGACTACGTGGTGATTGTGACCCGGGGGCATCTGCATGATTTAGTTGCGCTACGGCGGGCAATGGAGCAAACGCCGGCATATATCGGAATGATCGGCAGCCGACGTAAAAAAACCATGATTTATGAACAGCTTTTAAAGGAAGGGGTCAGCCAGGAAAAATTGGACGGGGTGTATGCCCCCATCGGGCTTGACATCCGGGCGGAAACCCCGGAAGAGCTTGGCATCAGTATTGTGGGCCAACTCATTGAGGTTCGAGCCGAGGGAAAATAGTCGGGGAAAACTGGTCATTGAGCCTCTTTCCATAATACGGTTTGGCCCGGCCATTTCATTATACGTGGGGATGTGGGTGTAACGGTTCATTGACGGTTTTGAGAAATCTCTGTCTGTGTCTGCCCTTGTCTTCCATCAGATGGTACACACCAACCTTGACGACATCCTGAATTAACATCCATACGATGTTGTAGACCCAGACCAGGCCGATCAGCCCCCAGGGCAGGGCCGGCACCAGCCACCCAAAGGCGCACATGAGCATTGCGAAAACCTGAGTTCCCACAATGGCCCAAAACAAGGGTCTGGACGGAAACGGCGGTGTAAAAAAGAACTTTTTTGTACGCGTCAAAAAGAGCATGAGGTGCCCCCCAGCCACAAGCTGCAGAAAGAGCATGCTCTGGAGACGGGGCTTATCCATTTGTATCCATTTCTGCCACTCAGGATTCTTCAGCCATTCCCACCCGATGAGAAGCAGGCCAAAGGTCTCGGCAACGGCGAGCAACCCGAGGACCGAAGATATCGACAACACGCGGCCC
>JAUVRS010000298.1 GCA_030597505.1 Desulfobacteraceae bacterium | reverse complement strand
GCCCCGAGGATATCAGACTGGATCGCGATGCGATTCCTGTCTCGCACCACCATCTGCAAGACCGGATCCATCCCGGCTGTCTTGATCAGCGAGCAGGCAGCAATGCTGGCCATACGAACGATGGCTGTCTGGTTGTCCGTTACATTGACGGCGTCTACCTTGCCTTTGAGCAATTTCGCCTTATTGGTTACGATTTTGGGATCAGCACCCTTTGGGGGGCCGCATTCAGCCGTCACAGCAAAAATGCCTTCTTCCAGAACTCTTTTTAATCGGCTCATATGCTTCATTTCCTCTGGTCTTCCCGGATGATCTTTCTGGGACCGCTTCCCTGTTTTTTGGACCAGTCCTTTGGTGGATAGATCTTTTCGAGTCTCTCCAGCGCCTGAAATTTGGAGAGTCGGTCAATAATCATCTGCCACGCACAGTCTATCTCGGGATTGATTTCGCACCGCCCGTCCATTGAGCCTCCGCAAGGCCCGTTAAGGATCTGTTTGGAACAGCGTGCCAGCGGACAAATTCCCCCAAAATGGTAAAGCATACAATCACCGCAACCGAGGCAATTCTCCACCCAGTATCCCTGGTCTTTGGTTTGGCCCAGAAATTCCGTGTTCAGTGCAGGGATCACGGGGATCTCCTGATACATGTCTGCAACCGCCTGGACACCTGCCCCACACCCCAATGAAAGGACGGCATCGTACTGATCAATGACATCATCCAATTGCAGGATAAAATCATTAACACATTGGCGATCCAGGGTCATTTCATGAATGTCAAAATCCTCTTGATCCATCTTCGCTGCCATCCGGAGTGCAGATGCCAGCATGGCGGTCTCCTTTTCCCCGCCGGCAGCGCATTCGGCAACGCACGAACCACAACCCAGGACAAGGATTCTCTTGTAAGGCGCGATCATGTCCCTGATTTCCCGTATGGGCTTTTGTTCAGCCGTAATCATAGGCTTGTTCTCCTTTTGGTATTCCTTATGTTTCCGGTAGCCGCTCTTTATGAGACAAGCCCTTAGCCCGGCCTAGAGTCAGACTGAGGAGAGCTTAGGTTTTCTTGGCGAATACCGGAGATATTCCCAACTGGGTGGTTGTATCCAGGATCTCAGCGGCCAAAGTCGGAAGCCCCTTGGCCGCTTCTTTTGTCCCCATAATGATTCCCACCCGGTCCGTTTCCAGCCCTATGTCCGAAAGGATTTGTTTGGTCCTTTCAACGCGTTTTTTTGCCCTGGCGTTTCCTTCAAAGTAGCGGCATTGGTCTCCGGGACAGGTGATCACATAGGCGGCGTCGGCAAGTTCCTCCAATGCCCTCAGAAGGTGTAAAGGCTCCAGTCTTCCACTGCATGGAATGGGAAAGAGTCGAAGCCGGGGTCCGTATTTTTCTTCCAGAAGTTGCCTCTCCCCCACACCACTATCCGGAACGTTCTGACAATAAAAGAGCGCGAGGGTAGGCTCCTGTTTGTTCGTCATGTTTGAATATGATCCCATCTCACATTATTTTTCCAGCAGGTATCCCATTGGGCATACCAAAATAAATGTAGGCGCTCAGGGGTTCTCCTCGGCAATCAAAAAAGGCGCCTTTCTTTAATCGCAAAGATAGACGCCTTTGTCCTAAACGATTCACCCCATTTCCCCACGCCCTTGTGAAGACTAAAGTGAATAATATAAACAGTTTCTCACGGTTTTGTCAAGAAACCGGCGGTCAAAAAACCGCTTCTACACTTGGGATTCAAGATCGCTCAAAAGAGGTAGATCTGATGGCTGTCGGGATTTTTGCCAAAGCAGGTGATGTCGTCAACTTTGTCGAGTGATGGACCACGGGTGATAGCATAGAGGGCTCTCTCCACTCCGATTCCCCCTCCAAATGTCTCGGGGAATGTGGATTTGCCTTGAGCGTCCTTCTTGGCTGTCATCAACAGAAAAGGCCCGTAGCCTCCCAGTTCATCGATGTTTTTGCTATTACCTTCATGAATGATCGGTCTTGAAGGGATGATACCGTTATCAAGGAGCCGTTCAATGATGGGCTCGTGTAACCATTCCCTCACTGCACCCGAGAGGATCTCAAGGGCAGGGGTCTGTTTCCCGGTGTCTCTGAGAATGCTCTTTGCGCAAATATCGTAATTGTAGATCATACCAGAGGTGATTTCGGAGGGCGGGATCTTCCCATCCGGGGTAATGTAGGGATATATAAGATCATAGTTTTCTCTTAAAAGTCCCGTGATCCAGAAAAAGGTCTCTTTGATCTCTTCTCCCACCTTTACTTCATATTCCCTGCCATATTTTTTCTTTGCCTCATCGCCCTTGAAACGGGGAAAGGGCTGTTTTGGCACCTCAATAACCACGCCGAGGTATTTTAGGTCATCCTCGTTTTTCTCAACCATCTGGGTGAGGGCATGGATGATCATCCTTTCAAAGAGATCGATGGCCTTTTCCATGTGCTCAGCGAGGATTTTTTTGACCCGGTCGGGTTCATTTAGATAGGTCTCCATGTCGATGCCGCGATTTCGCCTGACTTCCAGATCCATCTGGCTGAAATCTATCAAATATTTTCCCCGTTGGTCCCGGTCCGGGCTTTCAATTTCCAGCCTGATGTTTGGGGAGTCCACAAAAACCCCCTTTATTCTGGGGTTGTAACAGGCAAGGAACTTGGAGTAGATCATGCTGTGGGTCATAACGTAAAGTTGGCCCTTGTAGTGCAGGTTGGGTATGTGTTCAACGTCGTGGGCCAGGGGGTCGGTAACCGGGCTCATCTGCACCCGCTCAAGATTAAAAAGCCCCTCTTCTGCCAGAAACTGGTGCATGGCCGTTACAAATGTCGTGCGAAGCGACATGGCCGCATAGAGAACATCCCCCATCCACTTGTTGTAATAATATTTGTCCAGGTATTCCTCCAGGCTTGAACCGGCCTGTTTCAGGGCAGCCTGGAACCCGAAAAGGCTCTGGCCGATAACTGACATTGTCGTGTCTTTCATGGCTTTATAGTTCTCCTAAATTTCCTATTCTGAATTTTGACCCCTGACCTCTGACCCCTGACCTTTGACCTCTGACCTCTGGTTTCCGCCATGCCCGGGTTGGCATCATAATTTTGGGAGGTATTTCCCCAGTTCGAACTGGCTTACATGGGTCCGGTACTGATCCCATTCTATCTTTTTGTTCTCAATAAATTTGTCAAACACATGGTCCCCCAACACCTTCCGAACCAACCCGCTTTTTTCTGTCTCCAGAAGGGCGGCATAGAGGCTGCCGGGCAGATCCGTAATCCCGTGTGCGTTTCTCTCGGTCGGGTTCATTTCATAGATATCTTCCTCTATGGGATCGGGTAGCTCATATTTATTTTCAATTCCTTCAAGACCTGCTCCCAGCATAACCGCAAAGGCCAAATAGGGGTTACACGCAGGGTCAGGGGAACGGAACTCGATTCTGGTAGCCTTTTCCTTTCCCGGTTTATACATGGGCACCCGTATCATGGCAGAGCGATTTCCCCTGGCCCACGATACATATACCGGTGCTTCGTAACCCGGCACCAGCCGTTTGTATGAATTTACCCACTGGTTGGTGACCGCTGTAAT
>JAUVRS010000077.1 GCA_030597505.1 Desulfobacteraceae bacterium | reverse complement strand
TCCCCGACATATCTTGCCTTATCGGTCGTAAGAAGCGGCTGGTCATTAAGATAATAGCCAATTTGGTTTTCTCCCGGTATCTGATCGCCGGTTATCACAAACTCAACACCGGGGATATATAAGGCGCTTTCCTTATCAATCTTGTGTATAAGGGCGTGGGAGTGTGGACTTCTCACCGGTCGTACAAACAACGCATTCTCTACCAGATAATCAGTCGTATATCTTGCACGTCCGGTGATCTTTTCAAGGGCATCCACTCTCCTGACGTTTTTCCCCACTATCCTGTAATCTTTTGCCCCTAATAATTTTCTGATTTCTTCTGAATAATTACGGTGCATTTTTTCTCCAGGCTATTTTCGGTTATATAGAACATATTATTTTTGGCCCATTACTTTCTCAAGGAGTTCACTTATCCCCTTTAATGTATCGCCTTTAAATCGTTCTTCCAGGGCGGCGTCAAGCATCTGACAGGTCAGGACTTTGTTCATTCCGGCAAGGGTGGCTAAGGCCGCCAGGGCCCAATCACTCTTTTTGATGCCTTGTGCCTTAAAGTCCACCGGAACAACTTGCGCCTGGGTAGACGGTATCTTTACCCCTGAAACCTGAAGGACCAGGGTATTTTGATTGAGTTGGGCGAACATGTCTTTGCGACGGGTAACTCCATCAGGGGCCAGGGCTATGACCACTGCCGGATTAATGATACCGGTGTAGTCGATCTCCTCTGGGGAGAGGATGAGTTCACTGATGGAAGGCCCCCTTAATACGGTAATGTTGTACTCGTTTTTCTGTGTAATTTTGAGACCGGCAGTAAGACCCGCAATACACAAAACCTCACCCGCGGTCAAAATCCTTTGACCGGCCGCCCCCAGAAATATCACCTCCTGGCGACCGGACTGCGGGGGATCAAACCGAGGCACGACTTTGGCCGGAGGCGACGCCACTTTTTGACGCGCGGCCTGTTCACGGTAACATCGGCCATATTCAGACCGGGCGTTTTTAGTTACACACCCGTCCAAGGGTTCTGACTCCCTTAAGATCTGATCGATTAGTTTTGGCGTAAGCTTGTTCTGCTTCAGATAACGGCCCGGACAAACTCCCAGGATATCAATTACGCTGAAACCTTCAAACCGGATAGCCTGTTCAAGAAGGGCGGACAGGTCTTTTTGATAGGCCGAGGCACGGGCCACAAACGGGGCGCCGGCTGCAGCGACGACCGTGCCTGCATCCATGGGTCTTTCCAGGGCATTGAGAAAGCCTGAACCGACCGTTGCCTGTGGCGGCGTGGTGGCAGAGAACTGACCGCCGGTCATCCCAAAGTTGAAGTTGTTAAGGATCAGGAGGGTCATATCCAGATTTCTTCTGCATGCGGCAAGTAAATGTGCCCCGCCGATACCCAGCCCCCCGTCGCCCATTGTTGTCACCACCTGAAGCTCCGGTCGGGCAAGTTTCAAGCCTGCAGCGTATGTCAGGGCCCGGCCATGAAGGCCATGCAAAGCATGTGTATTAAAAAAGGTATCGAATAGTCCCGAACAGCCGATATCACTGACCATTGCAATTTGATTTCCCTGAAGTCCCATGTTCTGAAAGGATTTGTCCAAGGCATGGAGGATCAGGTCATAGCCGCAGCCGGGGCAAAAGACGGGGGGGCGACTTTTATTGAGTAGGCTAGTCATAAACGGCCTCTTTTATCTGATCCGGACTGATCAATCGACCGTCCATTTGTCCGAGAAAATCCACCTTTTTGTCTTTGAGTATTCTTTCAATTTCCCTGACATATTGACCCAGATTCATCTCAACAACCACGACCCGTTTGGCCTTGCGGGTTTCTTTACGAATGAGGTCTTCAGGGACCGGCCAAAGTGTCTTCAAAACTAAAAGAGAGAAAGGTCTCCCAACCATTTTGAGCTCTTTGTAGGCAGCGTGAGCGGCTCGAGCGGTGACACCATAGGTCAAGACCATGGTTTCAGCGTCCGGTTCAATCAGGGTTTCTGCAAAGCTAAATCGGTCCACATGGGTCTCGACTTTATTCTTTACCCGTTGAATTGTGGCCGCAATTTCATTGGAATCGATGGTAATATACCCTTCTGCACCATGGGTCGACGAGGTCTGCCGGACAGGGACCTCTCCACCAATTGGCAGGAATCCCGGCACTTCCTTGTGGGGTAAGGGTTTGAAAGGAAAAAACGGTATATCCTCGCCCGCGGGTAAGCGGCTCATCACGGTGGGGCGTTCAAGTCCGTCTAAATCCACGCTTTCCCTGGTGAGACCGATCTCTTTGTTTGAGGCCAAAAACACCGGGCACCGATATTCCTCTGCCAGGTTGAAAGCATGCATGGTCAGCGTGAAGCAGTCTTTTACATCCACCGGGGCCAAGACGATGACGGGGAGTCCGCCGGAATTGCCCCAACGCATAAATTGGATGTCCCCGTCCGCACCGCGGGTGGCTGAACCCGTAGAGGGCCCCAGCCGCTGGACTTCAGCGATGACCAGCGGTATCTCAGATCCAATAGCAAAGGAAATGTGTTCGGAGAAGAGACTCAAGCCGGGACCGGAGGTCGCGGTCATGACCTTTAATCCAGCCATGGAAGCACCAATACAGTATCCCATCGCCGCGATCTCGTCCTCGGCCTGCAAGACCGTGCCGCCGGTTGGCGGCAATATTCTGAGCATGGTGTTGAGAATGCTTGTGGCAGGCGTAATCGGGTAGCCGGCAAAAAAATGGCATCCGGCATGGCAGGCGCCCCATGCCACAGCCTCATTTCCTTCGAGTAGGCTCAGTTCCAATTCAGACTCCCTATGGCAACCGTGTGACGTGTAATCTAAACTACCGTGATTTCAATGGCATCGGGAACCGGACAGACGGAATAACAGCCGCCGCAACCGATGCAGTTTTCCTCCTTGAGCCAGGTGTAATCTTCACCGTCCTGCATGGCCTGGTAGAAACACACTTTGAGACATCGTTGGCAATTGTTACACAGTTCCTTGTTTACATGGGCCTTTTCAGGGGGCATGTCAGCGTAGGCCATGGCAGCGTCAGACGCGATGCCGCGCATTTGGTCCACATCGTCGTAGCCTTTTTCATTCATAAATTTTTCCAGGCCACGCACTTGTTTGCCAAGCCATTCGTAGCCGTAAACCATAACGGCTGAACACATCTCCACGATGTGGGCACCGCTCATAATAAACTGAACAACATCTCTCCAGTCGTAGGCTCCGTTGGTTCCGGCGATGAATATTTCATCCCTGTAGGCCTTTCGCACCTCGTTAATCCATCGCAAGGTAAGCGGTTTGATCCAGGGTCCCCCCACACCAGCCTGACCGTAAACAAGTGGTTTGCCTGTCTCGATATCCGGCACAAACCCGAGAAAACGGTTTGTGAGTGTGACGGCAGATGCACCGGCCTCTTTGAGCCGGCCGGAAAATTCCACAAGATCGGTCACCTGTGGGGTCACCTTAACCATAATGGGTACGCTCACCGCTTCGGAAACGGCCTGGGTGATCTCACAGCCGTGGTCGAAATCCTGACCGACGTTCATGCCGGTGCGTATACCGGGCATCAGTTTGGGATGTGGGCAGCCAAAATTCATTTCAATGAGTGGCACGCCAGCGCCCTCTATCTGTTTCCCCAGTTCTACCCACCCTGAAATCTCGGTCGAAGCGATACTCCCGATTACTATTGCTTCTTTTTCAGCAGCGTATTTCAATGTTTCCTTGATTTCCTTTAGAAACTCTTTGGGTTCCTCCAAGGCCAAACCACTACGCCCATAAAGGCTGAAGGCACGAGGGACTTTGCCCCTGCAAACCTCATGGCGCTCGTTTAAAAAACGCCATTTGGATCTGGTGGTCAACTCACGCATGGCCGGTGAGTCGGTCATGGTTTTGGCGATGACACCGCCAACACCGGTATCTATACACTTTTTCATATTATGGGCGTTTAAGGTGGGTTCAGCCGAAGAGGCTACGATGGGGTTTTTTACTCGCACACCACAGAAATTGACTTCCAGTTTTGCCATTTGTGATTCTCCTTAATCCGTCGTGTTTAACCAATCCAAACGATCGGCCAGGGCAGGGAAACGATCCCTGGCAGTGCCGACCTCCTCCAAACTTAATTCGCTTTGAAGGATGACCTCCTCATCTCCGCCGCTGCCCAGGATTACCCCCCATGGATTGACCATCATGCTGTGACCGACCAGAAGACTGCCCATGTTGGGACCCACTGTGTTGGCGGAAATCAGGAAACACTGGTTTTCGAGTGCCCGCACCCGGTTGAGCATGATCCAGTGTTCAAGGCGGGGATAGGGCCACGCAGAACATACCAAAAAGATCTCGGCGCCTTTTTCAACCATGCGTCGAAACAGCTCCGGAAAACGGAGGTCATAACAGGTGGCCAGACCAAACGTCCCCAGAGGGGTCTTGGTGACCACCACTTCGTCTCCCATGGTGAGGAGTTGGCCCTCTTTGGAATTGTAGCCAAACAGGTGAAGCTTTCGGTAGTTGGCCAGAATGTCGCCCTGGGGGGAAATGAGATAACTTGAGTTGTAATACTTGTCTCCCGCCTTTTCCACAAAACTTCCCGTGTGGAGATAGGCCTTGACCTCTTGGGCCAGACCCTTGAGTGTGGTCAAGGTGGGGCCGGTCTTATCTTCTGCCTCGGCCACATATCGGTCAAAACTCATAAATCCGATATTCCAAAGCTCCGGCAGGATGATGAGATCTGCACCGCGGGCCTGGCGGATATGTTCCACCGCTCTATCGATGGTCTGGGTCTTATCGCCTTCCACCACCCCAATCTGAATAGATGCCACATTCATGGGCCCCTCCTATTCTGCTTCCAGATAGTCCAAAGGGAGCACATTGTACCCCAATTCAAGACGACGGTTAGTTTTGGGATCCAGCAGTTCAGCCTCAAACCGATTTCCATACAAAAAACCTCCGGCCAGGGTGCCCAGGGTACCGGAAAATATAACCATGTTGTCCAGCCCCCCCTTGATCTTTGATCGGACAAATTCCATGAGACCCTTGGGGTCCAGAATCAGTTCGAGGGGGCCCTTCTGGTAAAGGGTACTTTCTTCACCGCTGACAACGGTACTCTGAATCTCCAGATCATCCCAGTGGGCCTCCACCTCAGACAAGGGCCAGACCTTTTGACTGATAATGTTCGGGCAGATCTGTTTTGAACGGGGGATATCTGTTTCTTCCAGGTGCCGATCGGTGTGATCGCTCCCCAGACCCACATAAATGGTCTCCGCGTCCTTCACGAGCAGCACATATTCGACCTCACCCGAGGTCTCACCACTATAGACCTCGATGTCATCATCTGTCACAAGCGTGCGGCTAATTACCGGGAAGAGAACCGGCGTCTCTTTTGGGCCGGGGATTCCTTTTTCGGCAAGTTCGTCGATGTGCCGCCTCACCTCTTCCTGGTTCCGACCCACGTATCCGGCATTGACCATGCGCGTATAAACAAAGGTCAGCGGCTCGCTCACACCCTCCTTTTCAAGCGTCAAAACAATTTCCATGACAGTCTCCTTTTGTGAATTTGACGACGGGAAGATGCTTTACCGCTGGTCTCCCCACCCAAGACCCTATTTTTTATAGTATCTGATTTCAAAGGTTACACACCCGTAAGGGATCCGATATGGCCCGTGTTTCATCCCCGGCGGCCGACACGCATAGTAACCGGGAAGATAGGTTTCCTTTTTGGCGATGTCATAAAGACTACCTTCAAGGATGAGGACCTCTTCCCAGAAGTCATGGATCAGCGTCTCCTCGGTTTCGGTACCCGGTGGGAACTTGAGCACACGCGTATAATCACCCGCATCAGGGTCTTCGCTCAGGATCTTTTCCTGGATACCAAACGTGTCCCCTTCCACTGGACGCCACTCGTAACTGGTATCATAGTCAATAAATTCAATTTCCGGTTTTGCCATTGGTCTCCCTCCCATTTCAAGCTCTGATTTTTATGCGTCAATTTCGGACCTATAAAGATACTCTCGGCACCTATCTGAAGCGGCAGACACCTATTTTCCGCTTTCCAAGGCCCGCTGTTCCAGAACCGCCCGTTCACTTAAATTGAGATGTTTCTCCATCTCTTGCACCGCCTTCTCGGAGATTCCCCTTTTGACCGCCTCAATCACCTTTTCATGCTCTTCAACCACTTCTTTCGCACGGATCTCTATTGCAAGGGCCCGGATGCTCATCACCTGGATCATATCGCGGATATTCTCCAGCGTTGTTAACAACCGTTTGTTGTTTGTCAATTTGGTGAATGTCAAATGGAATTCTCTGTCAGAATTCAAGAAGGCCAGAAAATTTTCCTTTTTGATAGCCTCTTTCTGAGATTGAAGCGTCGCTTCCAGGCTGGCAAAGTCGTGCCTCAAAAAATCCTTGGACACCTTGGCGACGGCAAATAGCTCAATTGCCTTGCGCAATTCAAAGATTTCTTTAACGTCTTGTTCTGTAAAATGATTTACTCGAACCCCAACACGGGGCAAAAAGGTTATCAGACCCTGGCTGGAAAGCTCCAGAAGGGCCTCCCTCACAGGTGTTCTGGATATCCCAAGCTTCTTTGCAAGGGCGATTTCATTATAGGTTTCGTTGGGTACCAGCTTGCCGCTCAATATGGAATCCCGTAAAGATTTCAAAGCAATCTTTGCCAAAGGAAGCGGCTTTTTTATGGCCTTAACGAGCGGTTCCTGCATCAACCTATCTCCCAATTTACAATTTGCATGTAATATATCACATGCTAAATATTACATGTCAACAAAAAGTTGAATGGTTTTTATGGTATTCAGTCAGTTTTTTGATCCCCTACGGAAATCCAGCATGACAAACCTCACCACGACCCTGGAACGTGGAACGGGTGAAGGGAAATCCAACATCAATCGGGTACGGGATCAATAACAGGGAAAGGGTCTGTTGCCGGCGGGGTGGCACCGGGTGGTGCTGCATTGGAAAAGGTTTACTTATCCGTTTTCACCAGGCCGATGGTTTTCCAGAGATTTTCCGATCCCTTCCAGCTTGGACAACAGGATCTCAACATAAGTTTTTGGCGCGATTCCGTGTGGACAGACGCGGTTGCACTTACCACAAAGTGTGCAGTTGAGGACCCCTGCACTGTGGGCGATTATCTCACGGTTTAGTTCGTCGCGCGGATCAACCGCATGTCTTGACATTTGGACGATGCCCGCAGGTCCCAAAAATTCGTGTCTGTTTTCCTCAAACGCCGGGCATACGGAAACGCACGCATAACACTCAACACAACGGCTGGCCACTTTAAAGAGCTCCAGATCTTCGCGGTCAATTTTTTCAGGCTGGCTGACCGGCGCTTTTGAACGGTCCAGAAACAACCGCAGCCCCCCCATGGTTTCTTCATATTCTTGCCGGTCTATCATCAGATCCCGTATAACGGAGATATTACTGAGAGGTTCGAGGGTCATTTCCTGGGTGGCAAATTCTCTACACATAAGACCCGGCTTCCCATTAATTTTCGCACCGCAAAGCCCACAGTGGCTGTTTCGACAGCTCGAATAAAAACTAAAACTGCCATCAATTTTTTCATAGATGTGGTTGGCCACATCCAACACAAATGTGCCGGGCCAAAAAGGAAACTCGTGGGTTTCAAAATAGGGTGCCTGATCTTTTGCCGGATTATATCGAAAAACAGTTACCTTTCCTTTTTCCATTTCAACGGGCTTCCTCCGAAGGGTTGGTTTCCCTGAGATCAGTTGGGATTTTTTTCATATTAATTGTTCCATTTTTTTTATACAGGACGATATGTTCCAGCCAGTTATCATTGTCGGTTTCAGGGTAATCTTCCCGAAAATGCGCCCCCCGGCTTTCCGTACGTTTGAGGGCAGCTTCTATCACATACCTTGCCGTGGCTACCATAAAGTAATTCTCAAGGCCTTCCAGGAGTTCCTGGTTATGGGGGCCTGACGAAAGGGTTATGGACTGACGTCCCAAATCGGCTTTCAGTTCATCGAGCTCATCAAGAGCCTCGTTGAGACCTGTTTCCGTCCTGTAAGCGCCTGTCTTGTCCCACATGAGCTGACGCAGTCTATTTCGCAAAAAGATCGGTCTTACTCCGTCGTTGTTTTTTAACATTTGGAAGGCATATTCCACGGCTTCCCGTGCTGTCTTTGGATCAACAGGGGCATGATCTGCCTCGTTTGAAAATTGGGCTGCCCCCTTGCCCGCGCGTTTGCCGGAAACAAGAAGATCTGCCAGGGCGTTTTGCCCAAGGCGGTTGGCCCCGTGTATGCCGGCCGCGGTTTCACCCGCGACAAAGAGACCGGGCACCGTACTCTGCCAGTTTTCATCTACTCTTACGCCGCCCATAAAAAAATGGCACGTGGGTGCGACCTCCACATAATCCTTTTCAGGATCGATCCCCAATTTGCGATAGAGTTTGTAAAGCGCCGGAAGATTCCGTGCGATAAAACCGGGGGGGTGATAGGTCATGTCTGCAAACACACCGCCGTGTGGTCCCCCACGGCCTTCTTTGATCTCTGTCAATATGCCCGGAGAGACCTTATCCCGGGTTGACAACTCCATTTTTCCAGGATCGTATTTTTCCATAAAACGTTCACCCTTACTGTTTCGCAGGCGGGTAAGACTGGGTATTGTAGCCAATGCCCCCTTTAACGAAGGGGGGAAGCAGAAACCCAGTGGAAAAAACTGCACAAATTCCATATCCATCAGTTCAGCCCCGCCTTCCAATGCCAGCGAAAAGCCGTCACCGGTAATATCCGTTGGGTTGTCTGTGTGCAAATAGAGGTTGCCCGCTCCGCCGCAGGCAAGGATCGCTGTCTTGGCCCGAAGGAGGACCGTTTTACAGGTCGCCATGTCTAAACCCGCTGCCCCGACCACTCGATCTCCCTCCTTGAGCAACTTTAAAATAATCGTGTCCGGCAAGATCCTGACATTACGTTTTTTGAGCTCCCCAAAAAGAGCCCGAAGCATTTCACGGCCGGTTCGATCCTCCATATAGGTACATCGGTAAAAAGAATGCCCTCCGCCCATGCGAAGCGCATAGGTCTTTCCGTCATCGGTCCGCTCCCACAGCGCCCCTATCCTTTCCATCTCCAGTATGGCCTCTGCAGACTCCTCGGCCATTATCCGCACCAGGCCCTGTTCTCCCAGGAATGACCCCCCTTTGATGGTGTCCATAAAATGAACGTCAGGGCTATCACCGGGGACATGCCAGCCCCCAACCCCTGCGATGGCCCCGGGAGCTGTTATGGTGCTCCCGCATCGCTGTGGACGGCCTTTTAAGACCATCATAACGTTTGCGCCATGTTTGCTGGCCTCATAGGCCGCCATGGCTCCCGCGCCACCGCCACCGATAACGAGCACATCTGTTTCGAAATTGATCATATCCTTGTCTTTTTCCTCCTCACCTCAATCCTCCCGTATACCGGGAGAGAATGACCCGCTCGCTTTTG
>JAUVRS010000042.1 GCA_030597505.1 Desulfobacteraceae bacterium | reverse complement strand
GGTCTGGATCGGCTTTTTTGGCAGTTCGTGACACAGCTTACATTTACCCCTTCCCTCATTAAATTTGGTGTTTTCAAAGTGACAGAGATGGCAGGTGGCTTTTTCCACCTGAAAATGCCTTTTATCGGTCTCGTGCTGGTGACAACTGGTGCAGTTGATCTGCATACCTTCAATTTGATTTTTCTTTTCGAAGTGTTTTTCGTGAATAAATGGCACCTTTTCGGTGAACTTTATCTTTTTTGTCTTGAATTTATCTTCGGGACTGCCGTGGCATTTGGATGTCATACAGTTGGCGTCGAGGATTTTTGGTCTTGTCAGCACGGTGTCACCGCCCAGGGGGAGGTAGGAGAACCGTTCCGGCGCCCTCTTTGGGATGATGTGCGGGGTCTTTTTGGCTTTATCCCCCCTCCCCGGTTCCCCGGGTGGATAGTGGCATTCCACGCAGCCGTATTTATTGTGTTTGCCGGTCTTCCAGGTTTCGTAACCCTCCATGACGATGCTCGGATAGGTCAGAATGTGACAATAACCGCAGAAGAATTGCGGCGTGGGGATCGCGGGTTGTGGCAGTCCCACGTCGGCATCGCTCTCTTGTTGGGACGCAACGGTTCCATAAGTTAAAAGCAGAATTGCCACCGCTGTTGGGATAAGAACCCAACGGTTTCTTTTTTTACTACTTTTACTACGCATGTTCAGGCCCCTCCTCAGTCAGGTGCTTTTCTTGTATCGGATCAGTTTGGCAAAACCCTTTTATGCCATAGATGATTTCATCAGGATCCGGCGGTTTTTTAAAACAGGCACAGATGTAATCACTCATGGACTGCTCCAATTCCGGGTGATAGGAACTGCTCGACAGCGCCATTATGGGTACGCTGGGGTATTGCCTTTTAAACTCCTTGATAAAACGGTTGTCCACGGTCAGGCTGTCCAAGTCCAGAATTACCGCGCCGCGGGATGTTTTCCGGATAGCTTCTTCCAGGTCGGGCAAAGAGTGCAACCCAACAGTCTCATAGTTCTCCTGTTCCAACAGGGAGCACAATTTCCTGCACTGCTCTTTATCGGCATCCACCACGAAAATTATCAGCCTACCCATCGAGCTCCCCTTCGCCTGATTTCCCCCTTCTGGTTCTGGGTTTAACGCTTATCGCGACAGGTACGTCCGCAAATCGTGTGCCAAATAGAAGAATCCGTTAAATTTAACGGGAAATATTTACACTCCAAATATAAGGGAAATGGTTTAACCGGTTGAAATAATATAACAAAAACAAGGAATCGTTTTTAGATCATAAAGGTCTTGATGTTTACCGGGGCGAGACCCGTTTCAATACTAAAGAGCCGGTGTTGATGCCAAACGTTCGAAATCTGTACGTAATGTGATCACTTCAGACTGTTATAAGAAAATTTCCGTGTAAATAAAAGGGGTTACGCTGTGTATGAAATCCGTACATTTCTACCCGCAAGCAGCACAGTTGGCACAGCCTCCTAGTGAATCGTGTGGCTGTTGATCCGATGTTTCTTTAGTTTACCATACAAGGTGCTCCGGCTTATCCCCAACCGCTGTGCCGCCAATTTCTTGTTCCATCCGCACTGTTCAAGAACCTCTCTCAGAAGTGTTTTTTCATTTTCGACGATCGTGACGGGGGACCCGAGACGTGGGCTGGAACTGGGGCTACGGATCGCGGAGGGGAGATCTGATACCTCAATCCGGTTGTTTTTTGCGAGGACAACGGCGTGCTCAATAGAATTTTCCAATTCTCTTACATTGCCCGGCCAGGAATAGTCCAGGAGACATCGCATGGCCCCGGAACTGAACCCTTTAATCTCCTCCTTACCCTGTTCTTTGGCGAATCGACGGAAAAAGTGGTTGGCGAGGAGCGTAATATCATTTCGCCGGTTACTTAAAACTGGAAGATTGATGGGGATTACATTGAGACGATAAAAAAGGTCTTCGCGGAAGGTGCCGTTTTTTACCTCCTGGAGGAGATCCTTGTTGGTTGCCGATATAACCCGGACATCCACTGAAAGGGTCTTTTCCCCCCCCAGGCGTTCAAATTGTTGGGTTTGAAGGACTCGAAGCAGTTTTATCTGGGCGGATGGTGCAATTTCGCCAATTTCATCAAGAAATACGGTACCGCTGTCGGCCTGTTCAAAACGTCCGAATTTTTGCCGAATCGCACCGGTAAAAGCCCCCTTCTCATGACCAAAAAGCTCGCTTTCGAGTAGCGTTGCAGGGTAGGCCGAACAATTGATGACCACAAACGGCGTGCCTTTTCTGGCGCTCCTCTGGTGGATAGCGCGAGCGATTAATTCCTTGCCTGTGCCGCTTTCTCCCTGAATAAGGACAGTGGCATCTGTGGGCGCGATGTCCTCTATGAATTTGTATATCACTTGCATTTTGGGATCCTTGCCAATGATCCCGCTGAATTCCGACGTGTTCTCTATGCGGTCTTTTAAGGCAAGGGTTTCTTCTTCCTGGACGACCGCTCGCTTGATCACACCGGCGGCCAGGTTCAGGATCAGTCCGATCAATTCGATTTCTTTGCCGTCACACTGGCATGCCCCGGGACAAGCGATGACCATTGCCCCAAAAAGCCGTTCGTTGTTATAAAGAGGAATGATGGCTTGGCGGTTTGCCGCCTCGAAATGTTTTGGAACAAGCGGGGCTTTTAAAATCGCTTTTTTGTTATTGACAAAAGTGACTTTTTTGAGACCTTCCAGCGAGGCAAGGGCAGTTTGGATGATCTCGTTCTTTTTAAAATCCCTATTTTCATTTGGAGATAGCGCAAAGAGGAGATCCTGGTTGGTGTTAAAAATCAAAAGAACCAAATGGTTGCACTTCAGAATGTCCTGGCTTCTTTTTACCAACAGCGAGCCGATTTCATCCAGATTCCGCAATGATCCTATTTCCCGGAGGATTCCGCAGGAAGTTCTGGTTTGATGATGAGCCCGTTCGAGGTCCATGGCCTGTTCTTCAAGCTTGTGTGTATAGGTCTCCAGGTGAGCGACCATATTATTAAAAGACAGGGCCAATTGCGCCACTTCGTCCTGTCCTTTGACCGGCACTCTGACCTCCGATTCGCCCGTGTCGATTCTTTCGGTCGCTCGGGCCAATGCCGTAAGGGGGCTGGTGATCCGTCTCAGAAAGAGAAGCGCTCCTGTCAGCGCCAGCAGGAGAATCACAGCGGTAATGGCTGCCATTTCCACCCAAAGCCAGGCCACCTGTTTTTTGTAGTACGCTTCAGAAAACCCGAGACGCAGAACACCCGCCTTCCCCGCCAAAATGGGCCAGGTAACGTCCAGATACCCTTTGCCCCCGGTGTCGGTGATCTGTTTAAAGTCGGGTTTTTCACCAGAGGTGTTCTTATGGGCCCCCGCCAGATCTTTGGGGACCCCTTTTTCAAAAGTATGGGCCAGCACTTGATCTTCCTTCGAGATAAAGAGGTAGGCGACGGCGGGATAGCTGCGGATGTGGTGTTCAAGAAGCCTGTGTAGGGCAATCAAATCATTTGTGAGCACCTTGTCAGCGGCCTCGAGGGCGATGGCATGGCCGAGATTGTCCGCCTGGTCGGTCATGACCTGGCGCAGGCTTTTGTTGTAACTTTGAGTAACCAAGAACGAAATCAGCAGCCCGCTTCCTATAACCAGTATGGAAACAAAGACCAGCAATTTGCTCTTGAGGGTATTAAAAAGCATAAAATCTCCTATGGTGGGTTTTCAATAAACCAAACCTCCTCTGCAACCCCCCGACGATTTCACATAATTTTTTTTTGGGAAGTTACTTTCCGTGCAGCAGGGCCAGCTAGCCTGTATGGGGTTGGGGTCGGTAAAAGCAAAGTCCCGCCCCGGTTGACGATCAGGTAAGCCCGGCAAAAATGGCTTCCCTGAAACTGGGGGGTGGCCAGGAGCGCTAATCCTCCTTTATTTTCCCCCATAGTATACGTTCCAGAAGAAATAAAAGCAAGGTCAATTTGGCCGTTGGCCAAAAGCTTATTGACTTCTCCGTAGGTTTTTCGTGGGATAAGTTGGATTTTCAGGTCAAGACTGGCAGCGATATAATCCAGGAGTTCCCGGTAATAAGGAAAGCCTTTTGTTGGGGAGATCATGGCGCCGACGGCAACTTTCAGGAATGGATCTTCCCTGGGAGGGCCGCCCCTCAGACTTACCAGATGTCGGGTTTCAGAAAAATCAACTACGGCTATATCGGGATCATCCGTACAGCCCTGGATGAAAGACAGTAACAGGGTGATCTGGCAAATGAGTATGGGGAATGCAGTCTGGAAATGTTCTCTTGTTTTGGAATCTTTTTTCACAGGCTGTCGTACATTAAGAGAAAATGTTCTTGTTGACACATCGTACCACAATGTGGTATTCAAAGAAAATTTTTTTTACCCAAGAGAAACTTTGAGGGGAGCACATGGACGGGAAGGAATTTGTACACTTCCGAAAGCGACTGGGCAAGACCCAGAAAGAACTTTCCCAGTTGTTTGGGACCTCGGTCAAGGCTGTTCAGGGCTATGAGCAGGGGTGGCGAAGTATACCGGCACATATTGAAAGACAACTCATTTTCCTGACGGCAGTTGCCACCGGTAAAAACGAAACCGTCAAACCATGCTGGGCGATAAAGAAGTGCCCTCCTGATCGAAAAAAGAAGTGTCCGGCTTGGGAATTCAGGGCCGGGAAGATCTGCTGGTTTATAAACGGGACGATCTGCGAAGGCGTTGTCCAAAAAGACTGGAAGGAAAAGATGATGATTTGCAGGACATGCGAGGTCTTTAGGCCCCTCCTTCCCCGCCAAGAAGATACAGAGACGGAGCATGATCAATAGGAGGCTGTCCGAGAATTAGATAGTTTTTTCAAGATCAAGGAAGGCGAAAACTATAACCACAGGAATACATTAAGGTGTTTCGAGGATTATAATTTGAGTCTGACGCAGAGATTGGGAAAAATAGCCATTCTCGGACAGCCTCCTAGGATGGTCTTCCATGAATTTGATATCCGGACAATACACCGTGACCTTCGGTATGGTGCAACATACGGATAGTTCACTTCAAAATTCACTCTAGAACTCCTCATCTCATTGGTTTCAGGGTATATCATCTAATTTATGAATCTAATCTGGCTCTCTTTTGGTGATCCTGCCGGTAAGCAATTGTGTGGGTGTGCGACAAATTTGTGTTTATGCGATTTCGTCCCGATATTGCATTAAATTTCACTCTGGTGTAATATTTTAGGTTTGGATTTTCCTAAAAAATGACATAATCCTCAGGAATATGTTGAGTATTTCGAGGATTAATCCGCCTGAGGCGGATTAAAATTTGAGTCTGACACAGATATGGGCGAAAAAGACAGTTTTCGTTCAAACACTATTTAATAAATCACAAGGTCTGTTGCGCAACACGTGTTGGGGGCTTGTTTTTCTGAAAACCATACATTTTGCGAATCAAAAATGAGCGAATACATAGAACATGACAAAAATGGTCTATCCGTGGGGGTTGTGGAAAAGAAGACCTTTCATTTTGCCGAACCACCCGGGGAGATGCGTCTTGAGAGTGGGGCAAGTCTTGGTCCGGTGACAATTGCCTATGAGACCTATGGGACGCTAGACCCAGACAGAAACAATGCGGTCCTGGTCCTCCATGCCCTCACCGGTGACTCCCATGCCGCAGGCTACTATTCCGAGGAAGACCCAAAACCCGGTTGGTGGGACATTATGGTGGGTCCTGAAAAGGGGGTTGACACCAACAAATATTTTGTCATTTGTTCTAACATTTTGGGGGGTTGTATGGGTTCTACCGGCCCTTCTTCGATCAACCCGAAAACAGGCCGTCCTTACGGGCTTGATTTTCCTTTGGTCACCATGGGGGACATGGTAAACGCCCAGAAAGCATTGATTGACCATTTGGGGATAAAGAGACTCCTTTGCGTTACGGGCGGGTCCATTGGCGGAATGCAGGTCCTTGAGTGGTGCCTCAGGTTCCCGGAGATGGTGATTTCGGCAGTGCCGCTTGCCAGCACCATGCGACACTCGGCCCTGGCCATAGCCTTCAACGAGGTGGCCAGACAAGCGATCATGGCCGATCCCAACTGGAACAATGGAGATTATTATTCGGGGCTAAAACCTGATATGGGTCTTGCGGTTGCCCGGATGATCGGACACATTACCTATCTATCTGATGAGTCCATGCGTCATAAATTCGGACGTCACCTCCAGGGCAAAAAAGAATTCTCTTTTAATTTTGATGCCGATTTTCAGGTGGAAAGCTATCTCCGGTACCAGGGCACAAAGTTTGTGGAGCGGTTTGATGCCAATTCCTTCCTGTATATTACAAAGGCTTCAGACTATTATGACCTGGCCATACAGCATGACTCAGGTTCGGCGGTCAAGGCCCTTTCCACGGCACAGGCAAGATTTCTGGTAGCCTCGTTTACCTCTGACTGGCTTTACCCCACCTACCAGTCCAAGGCAATGGTGCAGGCCATGAAGAAAAATGGTCTGGATGTAAGTTTTTGTGAAATTGAGGCCGAATGGGGCCATGATGCCTTTCTGTTGCCCAATGACCGGTTAAATGGCCTGGTGAAAGGGTTTCTGCAACGGATGTACCGTGAGATCCGTAAAAAGGGCGATGTTTCTTAACTGGAATCTGACGTCAGACAGCTGTAGCGCAATATTGACGTCAAAACTTGAAATTTTTTGACTGGATGTTATCAGGCTGCTCCATGCGTTTTGATCTTCAAATTATAGCCTCCTGGATTGAGCCCGAATCAAAGGTCCTGGACCTGGGTTGCGGGGGAGGGGATCTTCTTTATTTTCTGAGAGAAAATAAAGGGGTGGACGGCAGGGGGATTGAACAGGTTGAGTCCAAAGTGGTTCAGTGTATAGAGAGAGGGCTTTCGGTTCTTCAGGGCGACATAAATGAAGAGGTCGTTGATTACCCGGACGGCACGTTTGACTATGTGATCTTGAGTCAGACTTTGCAGCAGGTCTATGAGCCTGCCGACTTAATCCAGTCATTCCTGAAGATCGGGAGGAAAGGAATCGTCAGTTTTCCCAATTTCAGCCATTGGCGGATACGCCTTCAACTTTTTGCAACAGGGTATGCACCTGTTTCAGAGCAGTTGCCCTACGACTGGCACAACACCCCCAACATCCGGTTGATAACCCTAAAGGATTTTAGGAAATTTTCAAGGGATGTGGGGTTTCATATCCTCAAGGAGGCGGCCATCAATACCGACAGCAAAAACAAGGAGGGGGCCATCGTTACCTTTCTTCCAAACCTGCGAGCCACATACGGCATTTTTTTGATAGGAAGGAATTTATGACAACAGATAATATAGTCACGGGGGCAGAATCAAACGGTCACCGGACAAAGAGCATGTCTGTCCCAGCCAAAGATATTGCTCTGGCCATCGAAAAGGTGATGGTTTCATGCAAAAATGAGGCGTTTTTTGACCCGTCAGACCCAAGACCAATCCCCTCACAGGAAGCCATCATTGAGGCGATTCAGCAGGCAAAACACATCTTTTTCCCGGGCCATGTTGCCCAAACTACGCCGGACCCGGTCAGCCTGGAGCATTATCTTAGGGAGGAGGCAAAGGGACTGTTTGAAAACCTCTCAAAACAGATTGCGGTGGCGATTCAGCATGGCGGCTCCACGCCAAACCGGGACATTGAGTGGTGCGCCCGGCGTGGTTCCGAGATTGCCCGGCAGTTTATACACCTCCTGTCTGATTTGAGGGACATTCTTGTCACAGATGTGCGGGCAGCTCTGGGGGGAGACCCCGCCGCCAAGAGCTTTGATGAGATTATCTTCAGCTATCCCGGGTTGCTGGCCATAACCGTATATCGGATGGCACATGAACTCCATGAGATGGCGGTGCCTTTTGTACCCCGTATGATGACCGAGTATGCCCACAGCCTTACCGGGATCGATATCCACCCCGGCGCAAAAATTGGTATCAGCTTTTTTATTGACCATGGGACCGGTGTGGTCATTGGTGAGACCACGGAGATCGGGGATCGCGTGAGGATCTACCAGGGTGTGACACTGGGGGCACTTTCAATCCCTCGGGATGACGTGGAGAGCTTTAGAGATAAGAAACGACACCCCACCATTGAAGATGACGTGATTATTTATTCAAATGCCACTATTTTGGGGGGAGGAGCGGTCATCGGGGCCCGGTCAATAATTGGCGGAAATGTATGGATCATTGAAAGTGTGCCGCCGGACACAAAGGTCCTTTTAAAAAAACCGGAACTTGTGTATATCGGAAACAAAGCCGACGGAGGTTCCCCAGGCCGGTCCACTGACCAGGCAAAATCATAAGGTCTTGTTTGAAAAAATCGTAAACGGTGCGCCTCCGACTTTGGTTCCCAGAAGCTGCAGTTGGAAATCTTTCAAGAGAATTGTGCTGCCCTTTTTCCACCCACATATGCTTTTCTGATTTTTCCCACACCAGCCTTCATTATCTCCCAGGATTTCAGTTATACAAGTTTTCATAATATTTCCCTCCCTGTGTTTCCTTGGTAATTTGGTGTATCAAAAGACCATTTGGACACCACTTTTGCCATCAACTCTGTGGACAACTTGTCTGCAAAAAAAAGGCCGTGACACCTTGCCCACGGCCTGGTTGGTTTTAATTAGGTGGTTGAAATCAAACGGCACCTCCAGGCAGCGGACGAGACCATCATGTTTTGACAAAACGCAAAACAATATTTGTGTTCATACTTCCCATATGATATTTTCTCTAAAAGAGTGTTGATTTCACTTTGTGGAACAAATAGAGAACGGGATCATGGAAAAACATTCAAAAATCAAGCATAAGAAAAACCCGACACCCGAACAAAAAAAGAGATCACGCCGGATCGCCTGGATGTTTTATGTGCCCTTTCTCATCCTTGTGCTGGCATTTTCGGGCACGCCCCGAGAGGTCAGGGCACTAAAGACCTTTGACGATGCGGTCATGAAAAATGTCCTTCGGCCCTGGAAAGGGGATCTGGACAATATGATTGAACGCCGGGTCATCCGGGTGCTGGTCACTTACAGTAAGACCGACTTTTTCCTGGATGGCGCTGCCAAACGCGGGTTTGTCTACGAGATCTTTGAGCAATTTAATAAATTTTTGAACAATAAACTCAAGAAAAAGGGCGTCACAAAAAAACATCTGGGGATAAATATCGTATACGTACCGGTGGCACGGCACCAACTGCTTCCTTACCTCAAGAGAGGACTCGGGGACATCGCCGCTGCAAACCTGATGATCACCACGCAGCGCCTACAAGAAGTGGACTTCACCTTGCCTTATTACACCAAGACCCGAGAGTTGGTGGTGACCAACCAACCAACCAAAAAAAAAGGCTTGTCCGTCAACAGCGTGGATGATCTGTCGGGAAAAACGGTCTACGTACGCAGATCCTCCAGCTATTTTGAGAGCCTGACTGCCCTGAATGAAAACCTCTCCAACAAAGGAAAGGCACCGGTTAAGATCAAGTTGGCCAACGAAAATCTGGAGACAGAGGACATTCTGGAGATGGTCAATGCGAACCTGGTTCAAATAACAGTGGCGGACAACTACCTTGCCAACTTCTGGGCTCGGATTTTCAAAAACATAAGAGTGCACCAGGACGTGGTCCTCAAGAGCGAGGGACAAATTGCATGGGCCATTCGAAAAAAAAGCCCGCAATTAAAGGAGGTCCTAAACCAGTTTGTAAAAAAGATCAGGATCGGGACCCTTTTGGGTAATATAATGGCCAATCGCTATTATACGAATACCAAATGGGCGCGAAACGCCCTGAGTCCAAAGAACATCAAGCGTTTCAATCAGACCATTGATCTGTTTCAAAAGTACGCTGGCCAGTACGGTTTTGACTATCTTATGATCATGGCACTGGCCTACCAGGAATCGGGTCTGGACCAGAGCAAACAAAGCCATCGGGGGGCAGTCGGAGTGATGCAGATATTACCAAAAACAGCCGCTGGTCACCCCATCAACATCATGGACATACACGAGCTCGACAAGAATATCCATGCCGGAGTCAAATATCTACACTTTTTGTATAACAATTACTACAAAGGTGCGCCCATGGACCACCTGAACAAGGTACTGTTCACGTTTGCCTCCTACAACGCTGGGCCGGCCGGGGTGGCCAGGCTGCGTCGGCGAGCCAAAAAGATGGGCCTGAATCCCGATGTATGGTTCAACAATGTGGAAGTGGCTGCAGCCAGGGTTATTGGTCGGGAGACGGTGCAGTATGTGAGCAACATTTTTAAGTACTATGTCGCATACAAACAGATTATGGCAACCAAGGACAAACGGGAGCAGATTAGGAAACAAAAGTTGAAGGAATAACGTGCCGAAGTTTTATCTCCAACCCCTTGATGCGGAACTTGATCCTGTATAAACATAAGAAACCGAGCCCTTGTTTTATACAGTATCAGTATCTTGAAACCGGAAACCAGGATCACATGTTGCTTGGGTCTAGTTTTCCAGGCGTACAAACTGCTGATAAAAGGCGGCACCCTCACCCATATCAGTCAGCCCTGCCTCAATGATCCGGTTGTAACCGTGCCCGTATCGTGCCCAGCCGCCTCTTCTACCGATTGCCAGTTCAGGTCTTAGCGCTGAATTGATTTTAATATTCACGGGCATTCTGGCCAATGGCGAAACCAGCCAGACCTGTTTATTAAGATCAACGCCGGCCAGACCCGGGCCGTCTTTACTTATCTCGATCGTGGGCAAAGGATTATGATCCGCAGGCAGCATCTGGGAGTGGAGCGCCTCTTTACGGATAAGGGTCAAAAGCCTCAACGGGTATGTTGCCGGGGGTTTCTCCTCTGGGTCAAGTCTTTTGGGCGGGTGATAGCGGCCATCGGGATGGGCAAACCTGTTGTTTTCAAACAATACTCGTGGGCGTTTGGCTTTGATCCAGTTGTTTTTCCTCAAATCATCCAGTCCAGTCTCCAACCACTCGGTTTTTAAACTGGCCGCAAGGCATTCGGAAATTGAAGGTATATCAACCGCCGGGACGAGCCTTTTACCAAGTTCCCTGAATATCCAATGGTCTGATCTGGCTTGGCCGGGAGGGTCGAAGGCCGACCTGGCATAATTGACATAGTTGTGAAGATAGGAGGTAACAATATCTTCTTTTTCCATTACCAGTGCGCAGGGGAGAATCAAGTCCGCGTTTAGGGCCGTGTCGGTCATAAACGCATCAACGACGATGACTGTTTCTACATGCTTCAAGGCCCGTACATTGGCCAGGTAATCCGGGGTCTGATTTACCAGGTTGGTTCCGTTGATCCACATAAACTTAACCGGCGGATCCGCCGCCAAGATCTCTTGGGCTATGATCGGTTTTTGGAATTTCTTTTGGGGGCGATGTAAAACCGGTTGAACCCAGGCCGAATTGATGTTCCGGGTGATCGGCAGGAAGAAATAGCTACTACCGCCAAAAACACCGATGTGTCCAGCCGCAAAGCACAAGGCATTTATAAAACGCACATTTTGCCCACCAAATCTGTAGCGTTGGAGTCCCCATCCGATCAAGGTCGCAACGGGTTCGTGGGAATTATAGAATGTAAAAACCGCCTCTAACTCATCCATGGAAATCCCACATATATCTAAGAGATCATTCTGGGATTGTGATATTACCATCCGGCAAAAATTATCCCAACCGAATGCACGGGAAACAACCTTGTCCGAAACTGTCCCCCGTTCCAACATCCGGTGCAATACAGCCGTCGCTAAAAATCGGTCAGTGCCCGGCAGCAGGTTGACCACCTGGTCTGCCAAGGATTCGTTTTCATCTCCTCCGGCAGTGATAGAAAGAATTCTGGCGCCGGCCTTTTTGGCTTTTGTGACCAAACCAGCGGTGTGAACAGAACAGCGGTTTACATCCTTACCCCAAAGAACAATTCTCCTGGCTTGGGGTAGATCTTCTATATCATTGTGGTCGCTGACCCCGAAATCAGCGATGCAGGCTTCAGTACCGGTAGCACTGCAGAGTGATCCCACAGCAGTGGCGGCGCCCAGGCTTCCAAAGAGCAGAAACCCGGCATCTTTAAGCACGGCCATATCGGCTGAACCGGAGACATGCAAGATCGAATCCGGGGTTTTTGTAAGCGTATTCAGTTTGTCCGCACAAAAATCAAGCGCTTCATCCCAGGAGATAGGATTCCAGCCACTGCCCACTTTTAAAAGCGGCCGGGTGATACGGTCCGGGTTGGCCAGGCGTGCGGGATAGCGTTTAATTTTCATGCAGGTAAAACCGGCAGTGAAAGGATGATCCGGATTTCCGCGCACCCGGATCCTTCCTTTTGTATCTGAATCAACCAGCAGTGAACAGGCATCCGGACAGTCCAGGGTGCAGGCGGTAATGATCGGTTCCATTTATAATATCCTCTATTGGATGTTTATGTGTATTTGGATGACTTTGGCGTCAATCGGGTTTGGTTTTAATCTGGCGGTTATGTCAACTGCAAGCCCTAAGCTCAGACGTCCCGTGGCATCCGGTCGATCATGGTCATTCTGCTCCTGTATTTCCCATACTTTGAGACATCACTTTTTCAGGAAAAAGGATAGGGAAATCCCTCTTGTGAGTCAAGGAAAAAGCGGCACAATATATGGTGTTTTTGACTGTTCAATCAGGGCAGTCTCATTTTTAATAACAGGGACTGGCAGGGGCATTTTTTCGGAAATCGGGATATTTATATCTTGCATTTATTCCAGGTGTCTGGTCCTGTGTAATGGGTACTTATTACCCGCCTGTATACCCTTTTTGTTTGAAATTCGTATATTTATTACCCACTTTCAATATGTCTCCGTTCCAAATAAATAAGACACCTGGCAAGATAAATTCATTTAAGATAAACAATATAAATTGTTCGCAGGTGTTTCCAAGATTTGGCATGTCCCTTGCTTAAAATACACAGGATAACCCCGATGTTGCAAAAATATCTGCCCGAAGGTCTGAAAATGGCAATTTTTTTTGGCTTCAAATCACCCTCTTGAGGTCAGTTGGGGAATTCACATTTGATGCAACATCGGGGTTTAATTCAAAACAAAAAAATCCTGGTCCTCAG
>JAUVRS010000236.1 GCA_030597505.1 Desulfobacteraceae bacterium | reverse complement strand
CTGACAAAACTCCGCAATCATAAAGTGGTCTCTATTGAGACAGAGTCCAAAACAGTCAAGGCCATAGACCTCTCCTCCTCGGAGATAAAAGCGGTCAAATACGATTCGCTGATACTCGCAACCGGGGCATCCCCAATCAGCCTCCCCATCCCCGGGGCAAAAGACTTTGAGGGAAAAGGGGTCCATTTCGTATCAGACATTGAGGACTCCAGGGCCCTTTTGGATGCGGCTAAGGCATCTGGTAAGAAAAAGGCCGTGGTCGTTGGCGGTGGGGCTACGGGTC
The DNA here is from genome assembly GCA_030597505.1 of Desulfobacteraceae bacterium. Classification (GTDB taxonomy): domain Bacteria; phylum Desulfobacterota; class DSM-4660; order Desulfatiglandales; family Desulfatiglandaceae; genus JABMQV01. The sequence continues at coordinate 4,543 of JAUVRS010000236.1, read as the reverse complement.
TCGAGGTCGCTGTGGGGCTCAGGAAACTGGGATTTGATGTGGCGGTCACCAAAAGGACACCCCCCCCGTTCCCTAGAAACTTGGACCCTGAGATGGGAAAGATCATTGTCAAACATCTGGAGGGTTTGGGAATAAGGGTTCTTTTTGGTAAAGGAATCGATCGGATTAACGGCATAGATGCTGTGGGATCGGTGGAGATCGCCGATGAAACCATCGATTGTGACATTGTGGTCATGGCCGTGGGCATGCGGGCAAATATCGGTTTGGCCAAAACCATGGGCGTAAACATAGTAGATGGGATGGTCTTGGTGAACAACCGGATGGAAACCTCGCTCCAAAACATTTATGCGGTTGGAGATCTGGTCCAGACATATTCTCGAATAGATGGGACACCGGCAACCATGCAGCTTGCCACATCCGCCTACCGACAGGGGATGGTGGCGGGGATAAACGCGGCTGGAGGAAACACGCCTTATCCGGGGGCCCTCAATACCTTCCTCACCATGGTGGGTGGGTTGGAAATCGCCGCCACCGGATATACCCTTGAGGCGGCCCTTAGCTTGGGCTACGGAGCCAGGGCATTTTCGACCAAAAGGGACATAAGACCCCATTACATGCCTTCTCCAAAGAAAATGAACCTGAGGGTCGTTGTGGATAGCAATGACGGCAGGATTCTGGGGGCACAAGCCGTTGGAGAAGAAGGCGCCGGCTGGCGGATCAATATCTTTGCCCTGGCCATACATGGCAATATGACTCTTTATGATATCATGGATACAGAACTCTCTTATAACCCTCCGGTCTCCCAGATGTATGACCCCATCTCCCAGGTGGCCGAGGTCGCCATTAAACGGCTCAGGCTTCCCCCCAAAGAATGTGATAAAGTCTTTTTCCCTGAATCAAAACAATCAAAATAAGATAAAGCAAAGGCAAAATAAGACAAAGCAAAGGACATTGGCAGTTTGGCAAACATACGGGCAGACAAAAAGTGGTTTTTAACCGAGCTTCCAGTAATTGATTATGTCGAGGCGCGGGATCTTCAACTCAGACTTGTGGATAAAAGAAAGACAGGCGTCATCGACACAGACATTGTCCTGTTGCTGGAGCACCCTCGTGTTTTTACCCTCGGCCGGCGGGGGGGCCTGAAAAATCTCATCGTCTCAAAAGATTTTCTCGGGAAGGAACGTGTTTCCGTAATCCAGGTGGAACGGGGAGGAAATATCACCTTCCACGGCCCGGGCCAGATCGTGGCCTACCCTATTTTAGAGTTGAACGAGGCACGGCTGAGTGTGACCGATTATGTGGAACATCTGGAAGAGGTCATGATTCGTACAGCAGCCGACTGGGGGGTCATCGCAGAGAGAAACCCCATAAACAGGGGGGTCTGGGTTGGTCTCAAAAAACTGGGAAGTGTCGGGATAGCCGTACGCAAAGGGGTCACCTTTCATGGTATGGCACTCAACGCCAATCTGTCTCTTACGCCCTTTAGCTGGATAAATCCGTGCGGCCTTGAAGGTGTCGCAGTGACCTCCCTGGAACAGGAGGTGGAGCAAAAGGTATCCACGGATCAAGTGCGCCGGAGGATAAAACGCCACATCGAAACGGTCTTCGGAGTTGCGCTTGTCCCCAAAAAACTCGCGGAACTGCCGGGTTCACGACCCGGTCAATGATGGTTTGTCTGTCAGAGGTTATTAGAAAAAAGGAGGAAAAATGTCTGAAAAATTTTGGACCTACGCCATGGAAGAGATGTCATTTCCCGATGTTCAAGAGATTCTTAAAAGAACAGATATTGTCCTGATTCCTATCGGGAGTCAGGAAAAGCACGGCCCCCATATCCCGCTTGCCTGTGACTCCATTGCCACGATCGAGACGACCCGCAGGGCAGCAGTCAAGGCGGAAGTCCCCTACACGCCGTTGATCCCGGTGGGATACTCGCCCCATCATATGGGAAGGATGAATGAGGGAGTTGGGTCCCTGACCTTTACCGGAGAGACCCTCAGACGGATCATATACGAGCTGGGGAAAAGCCTGGTTTTTCATGGATTTAACAAACTGATCTATACGAGCCAACATGCATCCAATACCAAGGTGGTTGATGAGGCCCTTCGTCGACTGCGGTACGAGACGGGGTGTTTTGTGGCCTGGTATATGACCCCTACGGAGCGAAAGACCCAGGTAATCAACCACCTCTTGGAGGAGAAGGTGGGATGGCATTCGGGTGAAATGGAGACTTCACAATGTCTGGCCTATAACGAAGCAGCGTGTCATATGGACAGGGCCAAAAAACACACGGCCCATGCCCCGGATATGCTGGGACCGGCGTTTCATAAAACTGACGGTGTACCCACAGTGGTTTTTCAAGGCACGGAAAACATCTTTATCCCCATGGAACATCATGAATATGTGGAAGATGCCACAATTGGTGATCCCCATCTCGCAAGCGTTGAAAAGGGTGAAAAGATCTTTGAAGCGGCCTCTGACAATCTTGCCGACTTTGTGGAAGAAGTCAGGAAGATGAAGGTTGAAGTCAAGGACCGAAGTTATGATTGCAGGGCATTCTGATTGACAACAAAACAATGTTTGAAGATATGAATAAGACGATCCTGTTGATCGCCACCTTTGATACCAAAGAGGTGGAAGCAAGATATTTGATAAAAAAAATAGAGTCTGGCGGGTTGACTGTCCTCACCATGGATGCAGGGATTCTGACTCCTCCCAGGATGCGTGTTGACGTGGACCGCAGCCAGGTTGCCGCACATGGAAACATGTCCCTTGAAAAGGCATTGGCCACCGGCGACAAGGGGATCTGTATCTCCAACATGGTGCAAGGTGTGGAGACCCTGTGCAGGGAACTCTATGACCAGGGCCGTTTTCATGGGATCATCGGCATCGGCGGAGGGCAAGGAACCGACATTGGATGCGCAGCCATGCGCAGCCTCCCCACAGGGGTCCCCAAATTGATGGTCTCCACGGTTGCTTCAGGGCGAGCCACCTTTGGGCCTTTTGTCGGGACCAAAGATATCACCATAATGCACTCAGTGGCTGACATGCAGGGGTTGAACTTCCTGACCCGGCGCATCCTGGACAATGCTGCCGGCGCCATCTGCGGGATGGTTCAAGGCATTGGCAAAAAGGTTCTCACGCCCCAGGGGGTTCCCGTGGCACTGTCGATGCTCGGCACCACAACACCAGGGGCCCTCCGTTGCAAAGACATCCTGGAGAACAACGGCTATGAAGTGGTGTGCTTTCATCAAAACGGCACTGGCGGCATCGCAATGGAAGACATGGTTCGAAATGGCGATTTCAAGGGTGTGCTGGATCTAAATCTGCACGAGATAGGTGACCGCCTTGTGGGCGGGCTACACGGCGCCATACGGGAAGACCGTCTTGAAGCTGCCGGAGAAATAGGGCTTCCTCAGGTTGTTGCCCCGGGGAGTATAAATTATTCAGTCTTGGGGCCCCTTAAAGACCTTTCCCCTGCCATAAAGTCCCGAAAACACATTGTCCACAATTCTTATCTAACGCTGGTCCGGCTGAGTCATGACGACCTCAAAAAAGTGGGCTTGGTTGTAGCCGAAAAGCTCAACCGGTCCAGGGGTCCGACCCGGCTTGTTATCCCTTTACAGGGGTTTTCATACCCGGACAGGGAGGGCCTACCCCATTGGGAACCTGAAGGCAATCAGATCTTTATAGATGCGCTTTTGGCAAATCTCAACCCATCAATACCCGTACGCGAACTGGATGAACACATCAACGACCCGGGTTTTATCGACCCCGTGGTGGAGACATTTCTCTCCTTGATGAAGACAGATACGTTACCGGAAAAAAGATTATGAGGATGGTATGGAAAACCGGCTTATGGAAAATCGGTTAAAGAGCAGGACCGCAATTGTTACGGGTGCAGCGCAGGGGATGGGCTTTGCCATTGCCAGGGGCCTTTACACGGCTGGTGCCAGGGTAGCCCTTGTGGACATCGATAAAGAAAAAGTGACAGCAGCCGCCCGGAATCTTGACAGCACCAATGATCGCGCCATGGGCAGGGCAATCGATGTAACCGATAAGACCCGGATACTCGACTTTGTAGAAGAGCTAAAGACCGCCTGGGGCAGGCCGGATATTCTGGTGAACAACGCCGGGGGGGCCCTCCGAACGCCTCATCTTCTACATGAGATTGAGGAAAAGGACTGGGATCTCGTTGTTGACGTCAACCTCAAAGGGACTTTTTTCTTCTGCCAGGCGGTAATCCCCGAGATGCAAAAAACCGGGGGCGGGTCCATCATCAATATCTCCGCCTTGGCAGCCCATTGGCGGGCCTCTTTGGCAGGTGTACAGTACACAGCCGCAAAGGCAGGGGTTGAAGGGTTGACCCGGCAACTGGCCTATGACTGGGGAAAGGCCGGAATCAGGGTGAATGCCGTCGCCCCCACCATAACCATCACAGGAGAGAGAGTCCGAAACCTTTGGGAAAAAAAGGGAGATGAGGAACAAAAGAAAGTCCTTTCGGCCATTCCGCTTGGCCGGATGAGCACACCCGAGGAAATCGCTT
>JAUVRS010000152.1 GCA_030597505.1 Desulfobacteraceae bacterium | reverse complement strand
TTGGTCGGGCTGAACCCGTCTCCGTTCTGGTGGGTAGCTATGATACCGGCGTTGTTTCCAACATGGAACTGACCGAAATTGTAAAAAATAATTTTGACCTCCGACCGGCCGCAATCATCGAAAGGCTTGACCTGCTAAAGCCCATATATAGAAAAACCTGTAATTATGGGCATTTTGGCCGCGAACTTGTTGAGTTCACATGGGAAAAAACAGACATGATGGACACGCTCAAAAAGGCCGTAAAATAGGTCATTGGTCTGAGAATATTGTCAATATCCAAACACTTAAGAAAAGCATCCCCAAAAAGGGGCAAGAAAATACCAAAATTGAAATGAGGTCAAAACAATGGATTATGATATAAAGGACATCACCCTGGCCGGAGAAGGCCGTTTGAGAATTGAATGGGCCAATATGAGCATGCCCGTGCTCAAAGGCATCAAGGAACGTTTCACAAGGGAAAAACCGTTTGAGGGATTCAGGTTTTCCGCCTGTCTGCATGTCACCACAGAGACAGCGGCTCTTGCCAAAACCCTCAAGGCCGGCGGAGCGGAAGTGGTTGTTTGCGCCTCCAACCCCCTGTCCACCCAGGACGATGTGGCCGCCTCCCTGGTTGCCGATGATGAAATTTCCGTCTTTGCCATTAAGGGGGAGGATCACCAGACCTATTACTCCCATTTACTATCCGCTCTCAAACATAAACCTCACTTGACCATGGATGACGGTGCAGACCTGGTGGGCGCTCTCCATTTTATCGCCCTTGAGAAATGGGATGAGCTGGACCCCGCCATATGCGAGTGGGGCAAAAATATGTCCAACAAAGAAAGGGAAGCGTTCCTCTCAGAGGTAATCGGCGGAACCGAAGAGACAACTACGGGTGTCATTCGGCTCAGGAGCATGGAAAAAGACAAGGTCCTGCAGTTCCCGATAATCTCCGTAAACGATGCTAACACCAAACACCTTTTTGACAATCGTTACGGGACCGGTCAAAGCACCGTTGACGGCATTATCAGGGCCACCAACCGATTGCTGGCCGGCAATACGTTTGTGGTCAGCGGTTACGGCTGGTGCGGAAGAGGCGTGGCCCTCAGGGCCAAAGGACACGGCGCCCACGTGGTCATATGTGAAGTGGATCCATTACGCGCCCTTGAGGCTGTGATGGATGGATTCCAGGTAATGCCTATTGCCAAGGCAGCCCCCTTGGGAGACTTCTTCTGCACCTTGACTGGAGACATCAATGTCATCCGTGTCGAACATTTCCAGGAAATGAAAGATGGGGCCATCATTTCCAATTCAGGACATTTTAATGTGGAACTGGATCTCGCCGGTCTTTCCCGGATCGCTGTTTCACATCGACCCATCAGGGAATTTGTTGAGGAGTTTACCCTTGAGGACAAAAGGCGAATCTATGTACTGGGAGAAGGCCGGCTGATCAATTTGGCCGCAGCTGAAGGGCACCCATCCAGTGTCATGGATATGAGCTTTGCGAACCAGGCCCTTTCTGCCGAATACATGGTCCGTGAATACGCAAAGATGGAAAAAAAGGTTTATCCTGTCCCACAAGAAATTGATGACAGGATAGCTCAGCTAAAACTGAAAGCCATGGGAGTGGAGATAGATTCATTGACCCCTCAGCAGAAAGAATATCTTTCTTCCTGGGAAATGGGCACCTGACAAAACCGCCCTGATTACGCAGCCCCAGGCGTTTTCAGGGTAATTTCTCAATAAATTGAGTGGGGATAGCCAGGGGAGTAACCGGTTTTTATGCGTGTTATTGCCTGAACCATTTATCAGAAAAGCCTCATTGCTCTTCATCTCCCCCCCACCGCGTACACATGAGAGCGTAAATTGGCAATCCATTGTTTGCCTTCCTGTGTTATACCAAGGTAGCGCAAAGCATCCTGGATATAGGGGCTGACCACGTCCAAAAAAAATCTGGCGTAACCGTCTCGTAAATCCCCCGGTTTTTTGTAACCCGACTTTTGATTACCGTCTGTTTCCTCGAACTCATAGAACAGCGCCGGGGTTTTTCGCAGGTAGTTGGGATCGCCGAGCTGGCCGATAAAGTCCGCCGCCCGCACCAACCCCCCATAGCTACCGGTATCCTTGTATCGCTCGTCATCGGGCACGGGAAAGCGGGTCATTTCGATATATGAACCGATCACATCAACGTCTATTACCTTTTCTGTACCTTCTAGCAGTGTGCTGCCAAACCGATCGCAAACAAACATTTTGCCCCGGTCCACGTGATACGGCGTGAGGGCCACATCGGTCCCGCCCTGTGGGACCGCCACTGTTTCGTTGCCAATTCCGGTGGCGAAGACCCCATCTGTGTCATTTTTGCACACACCTTTCACATAGCCTATATCGTGACAGAGCAACGCTATCATAAAATGAAGCCAATCCCTGGGTTTGATGCCTCCTTCGCATAGATGTTTCCCCTCCAGGATAGCGCCACCGGCAAGCGTAACCATTATGGTATGCTCTACATTATGGTAGAGGGCATCGGAATTGCCAATGTTTTCAAGCGCAAGTCGGCCTGACCATGCTATGATATTCCCCAACTGCGGTTCCATGTCGCTGTAAGTGCGCTGGTATGCCCTCTTTAGTTCTTCTACGAAGTACTCTATTGTAAGTCTATGAAGATTCAACATGATCCAAACCTTATCTTTTTTTGTGTGAGATCTGGTGCCTCATAAATTCAAAAACTCTCAAGTTTGAGACAAACATTCCCTTCCGAACTTTCACATTCCCTCCGCTTTGTTCCGCGGTGAACAATATTTTTTGGTCTTCCGACTGGATATCAAAAAACCTTCCTAGCCCTTTCAATATTGGCTATATCTCCCATCACAATCAATGTCATCCCGCTTTTCAAAATCAGCGAAGAAGGTGGGTTGAACTCCATCTGACCGGCGTTTTTTTCCAGCGCGACAACCAACAGATCAAATTTTTCTTTTAATCCGCATTCCCCGATATTTTTCCCCTCAACGATAGATTTTTCCGATATACTTATCTGATTGATCCGTAATGTCCCTTGATGGCTTCTTAGCATTTTGTCAAGAAAATCCACTACTGTGGGTCTAATCATTTCAGATGCCATCCGAAGGGCCCCAATCGCACTGGGTGACACGATTCCATCTGCACCTGCCATTATAAGTTTCGCCTCATGCTTCGGGTCCCCCATTCGGCTGATGATACGAAGTTTCTTATTGAACATTCTTGCTGTCATTGTGATGTACAGGCAGTCTTTGTCGGACGGGAGGCTGATAAGTATCCCTGCAGCTCTCTCAATGCCCGCGGCCATGAGGTTGTGATCCTCTGTTGCATCCCCCTTTATGTAAAGGAGATCCAAACCCGGTTTACACAGTTCAATTGCCTCATCTGACTGCTCGATCAAAACAGCAGTCTTCATGTTTTTGACAAGTTCTGCGATAAGAGGCCGTCCCGTCTTGCCACCGCCGCACACAATGTAATGCTCTTTCAGTCTATTTATTCGCTTTTGCATCCTCTGTTCTCTCAGAATCCCGGAAAGTTCACCTTCAATCATAAATGCCGCCAACGTGCTGATTCCATAAAAAATGATCCCCATGCCAAAAGTAATCAGGATCATGGTAAATATCTGAGCGGGGACATTGCCAGTAACTTCCACAACTTCGCCGTAACCGACGCCAGTCAGTGAAATTACCGTCATGTACATATAATCAACAAACTCATATTTATCACCGTAGAGAAGAGAATAGCCGTTAGCACCTCCCATGAGCACAACAAAAATAGCCAACAATACAAGAAAGAGCCTTTTTTTTATATCCATATATTGTAGGGAATGTGTATTTAGAGCATAACCGAAAACGCTATTTTTTCGGTCAAAAAATTTCCGCCTGTGCGATCAGGGCGTTTCGTCGCAGCGTCCCGGTCTCCGGGCCGGAGCCTGCGAACCCCGGGTACCCCGCAGATCCGAAAAATCATACCGGAAAATCTCGAAAGAAGCGGATGGTAATTTTTTTCTCATCCACCCGCATGGCAAACCGAAGGCTTGAGGGGTATAAATCACACGGCACAGTCCGAAGGGTCCCCCCCCAGTTTTGAAAGCGCGTGATTCAACGCCGGTAATATAACGAGAAGGTTTTCCCTGGCACCACGGGGGCTGCCGGGGAGGTTTATGATAAGAGTGGACCCTCTGACACCGGCCATGGCCCGGGAGATCATGGCATGGGGTGTCTTCTTGAGGCTTTCGGCACGCATGGCCTCTGCCATTCCGGGGACCTGGAAATCGATAACCGCATCCATTGCCTGAGGAGTAACGTCGGTCGGGCTGAGCCCGGTTCCCCCGGAGGTAATGATCAGCGAAAGCCTCTCTTTTTCGGACCATCTCTTCAGTGTATCAGCGATCTGTCTCTGATCATCGGGGACGATCTCCTTCTTGAGGACCAAAAACCCTGCCTCCTCCAGCATCCCGACGACTATCTTACCGCTCTCATCTTCTCTTAAATTCCTAGACCCCTTATCGCTGATCGTAAGGACCCCGGCCTTAACCTCTCCATCCATCCCTTACTCTTATTCCTTTTCCTGCGAGGCCGCAATGAGCTTTTCCGTCAACTGGGCAGGTACCTCCTCATAATGGGAGTGTTTCATCCAGAATGTGCCTCGGCCCCCCGTAAGAGAATTGAGATCCAGCGCATACATCAGGACCTCGGCCATGGGAACTTGGGACTTGATCACCTGGTATCTACCCTTGCTGTCCACCCCCAAGACCCTCCCGCGCCGGCCGTTCAGATCGCCCATTACGTCCCCCATCGCCTCCTCAGGGACAGTGACTTCCATCTCCATAATGGGCTCCAGCATAGCCGGGTTTGCCTCCTGCAAAGCCTTCTTGAGGCACATGCGGGCTGCTATCTTGAAGGCCATTTCAGAGGAATCCACATCATGGGACTTTCCATCATAGAAACGGACCTTCAGGTCCACGATGGGATAGCCTGCAAGTATGCCACTCGGTAGGGCCTCATTAAGACCTTTTTCTACGGCAGGCACAAAACTCCGGGGCACATTCATGCCGCTCAGGGCCTCGTCAAACTCAAATCCGGCACCCTTCTCCAGGGGCGATACATCAAAATGGACCTCTGCAAACTGTCCCCGTCCGCCCGTCTGTTTTTTGTGACGGTAAATAACCTTTTGAACGGTCTTTTTGATGGTTTCCCTGTATGGGACTTTGACCAGGCTCAGAGCAACCTCCACTCCGAATTTTCTGTTTAGTTTTTCACAGGTGGCCTCCAAATGGATCTGTCCTGCACCCGAGAGGATAATTTCCGCCGTGGACTGATCCCGTTCCATTCTGAGGGCAGGATCTTCTTCAAGGAGCTTGGCCAAGGAGGTAAACACCTTATCCTCGCTGCCTTTGACCTTTGCCCCAACTGCGTAAGATATCACCGGAGGGAGCGGATCGGCTGATCCATAGATTACAGGATCATTTTCCGAACACAGGGTGTCACCGGTGGATGTCTTCTTGAGTTTGGCGATCGCCACGATGTCGCCGGGACCAGCCATCTCCACCGGGCGTTGTTTTTTTCCCTCCATAAGCAGGAGTTGACCAAACTTCTCCTTTGCCTCCTTGTTGGCATTGTAAACCGTTGAATCGGATTTGAGCGTCCCGGAAAGGACCCGCAAAAGCGTCAATTTTCCCGCAAAGGGATCGGCAACGGTTTTAAAGACAAGGGCAGAAAAAGGCACATCCGATGAAGAGGGTATTTCAACCAACTCTTCACTGCCGGGCGTTGTCCCCTTCTGAGCCCCCCTTTCAAGAGGTGAAGGGAGACCCTGGATGATGAGGTCCATCAACTGGAGAACACCCATATTCAACACAGCCGAACCACAGACCATGGGAACTATCATCCTTGACTTGATGCCCTTAGTAAAGGTCTCTTCTATGTCGTCAGGGGAAAGTTCTTCCCCTTCAAGATATTTCTCCATAAGTTCATCGCTGACCTCCACGATGTTCTCTATCATTTTTTCTCGCCACTCTTCCACAACATCCGCCATATCATCCGGGACATCGGAACTCTCAAATTTTCCGCTACCGTCCTTGCTGTACAAATAGGCCTTCTTTTTGATAAGATCTACCAGCCCTTCAAATTTGTCTTCTTCACCTATGGGGATAAAGACCGGCGTCGCCTTTATCTCAAAGGTCTGGGAGACCTCTTCCACGACCTTAAAGAAATTAGCCCGTTCCCTGTCCAGCTTGTTGATAAATATGATCCTGGGGAGTTCCTGTTCATCGGAAAAAGCCCACACCTTTTCCATTCCAACCTTTACCCCTGCTGTGGCGTCAATCACCACCACCACGCCATCAGCCGCCTGGAGTGAGAATTTTGTATCAGTCAGAAAATTGTCATCCCCGGGGGTATCAATGAGGTTTATGGTATGTTTTTTCCAGGCAAGGTTGTGGAAAGCGGTGCTTATGGTAATCCCCCTCTTTATCTCCTCCGGTTCAAAGTCCAGATTTGATGTTCCGTCGTCCACCCTGCCCTGCCTCGTGGTAGCCTTTCCATTAAAAAGCATTGCCTCGGCAAGTGAGGTCTTTCCCGAACCCACGTGGGCAACGAGAGCTACATTCCTCAATT
>JAUVRS010000120.1 GCA_030597505.1 Desulfobacteraceae bacterium | reverse complement strand
CTTGGATTACGGCATTACCGTTATTCATTTCCAGCACTGCATGGGGGCAGACCGTAAGGCACATGCCGCACCCCACACATTTTTCCTGATCAAGTTTCAGGGTCACCACATCTTTTAGATAAATCAACTGTCCCATTTGTTAAACTCCCTAAGGGCAAGCTCTAAGTTATAAACCGTGACACCAGCCATAAACAAAATCCAATCACACCACTTGAAATCTCAAAAGGAATGGCCCATTTCATCTCTTTTTTGACTCCTGAAAGCGATGTGTAGGTCGAGGCCCCCGTAAAATTCATGGCCCAGAATGCAGAAAGGGCCGGTATCAGCAAAAACCAGCCAAGTATTTCAAGTGAGCCTTGCCAACCACCAAGATTTTCCACACGGAAGACCGTGAATATACATGCCGTTATCACCCCCATACCCATACCTTTGAGGGAGAAGGCACGGCCTGGTAGCCACGGCAAAAGAAGGGGTGTCAAGACCGATCCCGAAGCCAACGCCCCCAACACCGCAAAGACCGCAAAAAGCCCGTGACTTAGTGTGTTTGCCCAAAATCCGGACGAGCCCCCCAGGCCTCCAAGAAAGAAAAAAACGGGGAGCAGCAGAAGCGTCCATTTGAAGGCAGCCAAAAGCTCTATGGGGATCAGGCCAACCCTCTCCCGGATGGTAAAGCGCTTTTGCCGCATCTCACCGGTTGCCTTGAGACCCGAGTCAAGAAAAAGGGGGAGATCCACTGTCAAGATAGGGCCATAGATCACTTTAAAACCGGATAGTTTTTTGACCTTATAGGCCGCAACCCCCGGTCCTGATAGCTGGGGGAGTATCAACTCCCGATGGGATACGATTTGTTCCAGCCCGCTGGATGCGATACGCCGAACCAACTCCTCGGTTCCAAATGTCCCTTTCCCTGCCGCACACCAGACATTGATCCCGTCGGTGTCCAGCACCAGAATCCACGCCTGACGGCCGGGCAAAGCCTCTCTCAGACGATCAAAACTCATCTTATAACTTGCAGTAACAAGGACCGGGGAATGCCCATCGGGGTTTCCAAGGGCATAGAGCCCGGGTTCTATGGTATAGTGCATCCTGCCAACACCCCAGCGGGCCTTGACAGTCCCCCAACGGTCTGCCAATGCCAACGACGAAAAAACCCGGGGGATTTCCCCAATCTCCGTGTGGACCGATCCCTCTACAAAGGGTTGATCGAGGCTCGGAAGGCTCAATTGAGCCTCTTTGCCCCGGGGTCGACCTTTTGCAGTTTCAAGAAAGGCTTCGACGGGTTGAAAACTGACATTTTTAGAATCCTCAATCCTGTTTTTTTTCTGGTTCATACGATATGTGCTCCAGTTCTTTTGTCATGACCTGCATTGATCAACAGCACAGGCCCTTTGGATGGCATCCAGGAACAGTCTTACGGATTCATATACGTGTGCTCTCTTTTCTTGGGGAATACCATTTTCAACATTATCAAGAAATTCCGAAAGACACACCAAGACTTTCTCCCGAATTCTTTTTCCTTTCTGGGTGAGTTTTAGGATGATGGCCCGTGAGTCATCCTTAGATTTTTTGCGCAACACAAGCCCCTGATTGACCAGGGGTGTCACCAGCCTGGTGGTTGTGCTCTTGTCCACGGAGAGGATCTCGTGGAGTTCTGCAAGCCTCAGCGTGCCCTTTTCTCCCACCCGGTCCAGGATAAAAAACTGGGAGAATGTCACGTCCTCACAGAACACAGGTTCCTGTTGACAGCACCGTAGCGCGCGCGAAACTCCTGATATGATGGAGAGTATCTCTCGGTTGTTGGCAGAAATCTGTTGGCACATGGTTGTAATATACAACTAATATTTCATTCTGTCAAGCCCCAAAATGACAACATCTCAATAAGGGTAACTTCTCAATAAGTCCGGGAGAAATAATAGGATATCTGGAGTGGGGTTCGGGTGTTTCTTGAAGGCGCTCTCTCAAAAGGGATTTACGTTTCACTTTCGCAGTGGTTGATATTTGAGGTTTTCTTCTAATGAACCCCTATTAGTTTCTCCGTGCTTTCGTCAAAACCTCAAATATCAGCCACGCTACGACGACTGGTTTAGAGAGCGCCGGAGAGAAACACCCGAACCCCAGGGTGCCGAAACTTATTGAGAACTTACCAATAAGGCCCTTAACGTCTTTTTTTCTTGAACAAAATTTTCACCCTGATAGGATGCATCGAAAATAAGAACTTCTAGCCCAAAAGGACCAGTCATGCCATATTTGATAAAGATTTCGTAACTACCCATGTAGTCAGGCTGAAGCTGTTTAGACTGAAGGCTGAAGGGGTCAGAAAAGCACGATTGCCATACTTTGGCGGAAATATCTGATTCTTGCATCAAACATGGCTTTAAAATGCGCTTTTTCCTAATCCCGCGTTTCGCGGGACCTTCAGCCTATCCACCTGAGCAGTTACAATATTTCTTCCGGAGAATAAACCATGAAACCCCTCGAACCTTTTCCCCAATGCATTGACTGTCTTATGGGGCTTGCCCACTCTGCCTATAGCCTGGTTTCCGGAGAAGTCCCTGCTAATCAAACAAATGGTGAAACCCTGGCAGATGATGAAACCCTGGCAGATGGTGAGACCATGGTGAGAGAAATCCTGGCCAAAGCCCGAAAAGATGGTTTAAATTCCCCTGAGACCGCCAATCAAATACTCAGGGAGATCCGGCGGGTCACTGGTGTATCCGACCCCTATGCCCGGACAAAGGCCATAGAAATGACACAGGCCAAAGCCACTTTTTCTCAAGTGAAAGATCAAATGGGGAAAGATTTCCGTTCTCTGGTCACGTTGGCGGTTTTGGGAAATACCTTGGATTTTTTCAAACCCCCGGAGGAGGCACTGGCTGAAATCCCCGTTGAGATCAAGGAAGGCCCTGCTTTTTTCCGTGACGACATTCCACTGCTCGAGTCTTTTCTTTCAAAGACCCCCGAACTGGTCCTTTACCTTGCAGACAACGCCGGGGAGATCTATTTTGACATTCCCCTGTACCAGCATATCCGCCAGAAGGCCCGGCGAACGGTCTTGGTGGTCAAAGGGGGCCCTTCCTTAAACGATCTGACCCGCGTCGATCTCCAGCTTGCTCAATTGGAAGACGAATTTCAAGAAGTGATTGATACCGGCACAGACGGGGCAGGGATCGAATGGAGGCGAGTTTCAAGAGAATTTGTGGACCTTGTTGATGCTGCGGATCTTATCCTCTCCAAGGGGATGGCCAATCTGGAGAGTGTTTACCCCAAAGAACTGCTCTCTCCCGTTTTTTTTCTTTCTAAGATCAAGTGCCGTCCCATGCAGAACTACCTTGACGCCCCTGCCGGGAGCTTTTGGGCCATGTGGCGCGATAGTTATTGAAAGGGTACCGAGGCCTTGTATAAGGTGGCACACCCTTCTATTTTATAGCCGGGTACGGCTGAAGGGACGACAATGGATTTTCCCTTGGAGAGCTCAAACCGACTGCTGTCTTGAAGGTCGGTTACCATTGCCCTGCCGTTTACACAGATCAGGATCTCCACGCTCCGGTTTATCGGACTCTCAAAGAATGCCCCTTCATTCAGAGAAATAACGGACAGCAGAAATTCCCTGGAAGGGGTACTGTATATTTTCTGGAAGGGGCCATCAGTCATTGATTCCACTTTCTGAAAAGGACCGGCGTTGAAATTCACAATTTTCAACAGTTCGGAGAGATCTATATGCTTTGGCGTCAATCCGCCCCGGAGCACATTGTCCGAATTGGCCATAAGTTCTATGCCCACACCCTGGAGATAGGCATGGAGTTCACCGGCAGGGAGAAAGATGGCCTCCCCCGGATCCAATTCCACCAGGTTGAGGAAGAGGGGTGAAAATACACCAATGTCCCCGGGATATTCGTCATTGAGTTTGACCATCCAATCGAACACCGGGGCATCCTGGACATAAGTCTTGGCAACAGTTATTGCCTCGCTCACCGCCAAATCCTGACGCGTCTTTTCCATCTTCATCAGCGAGGTGAAAAATTCTCTTAAACCAACATTGTTGGGTTTATTTCTCAAACAACCGAGTTCCTCGGACAGGGCCGAACCAGACACCTTATTCATCAATCCCAACATCTCCTCTATTTCTCGAAAACCCTTGAGGCCCTGAAACCGGGTCAGGGCACAAAGGATCTCAGGCTTGTGATTGGGGTCCTTGTAATTCCGGTGAGGAGCGTCCAGCGGGATTCCCAGGCTGTTTTCCCTTTCAAAACCTGCCCGTGCATCCTCAAGGTCAGGATGAACCTGTATGGACAGGGGTCGATCAACAGCCAGGACCTTAAACAGAAAAGGGAGTTTATTTAAGAATTCCCGCGCGACTCTTTCGCCCAGAATGGATTTGGGAGCACTCTCGATTGCTGTCTCCAGAGATTCCCACTCACCATCCACCAGCGCCATCGAAGGGGATTTTGGATGGGCCCCCATCCACAGCTCAGCCGCCGGCCTCTCGGACGGGACAGATTCCCCGAGAAGGCTTTGAATGGCAGTTTTTGAACCCCATGCATATTCCTGAATGGGGTTTTTGAGAAAACTGATCTTGTCCATTTTCACTGCCACCTACGCCTCGAGCGCCAAAAAATCCTCGATTATTGTTTCCAATTCGGCGCTCTTTTCCCCGTAAAAATGATCCGCCCCTTTGATAACTTTGAATATGGCATGGGGGTTCCAGCGTGGTAGCATCCCCGCGATCACGGATGGTGGGGCAATATCATCTTCCGAGCCCGCGATCACCAGTTTAACCTTTGAATTTCTGGAAAAAAATGAAAAATCAATAAAATTTACGGGAGGGGACACCATAATCATCCGCCCCACCTGAGCATAATCATCCAAGCCCAGGGCGTTAACCCATGATCCAAAGGAATATCCTGCAAGGTCTATGGCGGTTTTGCCCAAATCAGAGAAATATTTGATAGCTGCCCCCACATCTTCCTGTTCGCCAATCCCCTGGTCGTATTGTCCTTCACTCTCCCCGACGCCTCTGAAATTTAGCCTGAGCGTGGAATATCCCATCCGGCAATAGGCCTGCACCATAGACCGGACAACGCTATTGTGCATATCACCCCCATAAAGGGGATGGGGGTGTGTGACTACCACCGCCGCATGACCTTCAGAGAGATCCACGAGGGCCTCGATCTTCAAGTCCGTCGATTCAATCAGAAGTCGTTTCTCGCTCATGTCAAGACGTAATCTCGCGACCCTGTTAATAGTCTTTTCTGATTTTTTTATTTCAATTTTTTATGGCCCCGGCACAGCTAAATCCAGCGCCGGCCGTGCAGGCGTAGCAATGATCCGCCAATTCAATAGGCTCCCCGGGTTCAGGAGGGCCGGCCATTTCAGAAACATGTCTTTTTTGTCCACCCATAAAAAGGCCTTTGGCCAAATTGAAATCACAATCATAAAGATATCCATCCCAGGAAATCGATACAAACGTCTTACACATGAGCCCCTCAATGGTTGACGGGTTAAAAGAGGAAACCAGTTTTGTCATGTATTCTTTGTCATTACCCGAATCCAGAAGCCAGTGCCAAAATCTCCCCAGGGGGGCATTGGCCAAATTGAGCAAATTGTTAAAAACGATCCCCCACTTTCTATCAAGGGCTTCCCGGAATCTCTTTTCCGTCTGGGCCTGGGGGGGAGGAAGAAATGCACCCGTAGGATTAGACACCAGATTAAGCTCCAGTCGGGAGCCGTTTTTTCCATAGCCCTCCACATTCAGTTCTCTGAGCGCGGCCAGGCTCGTCTGAAAAACGCCACTACCCCGTTGTGAGTCCGCCTGAGATTCATTCAGAGAGGGAAATGAGGCCACGATGGCAACGCGGTGTTCCTTTAAAACGTCTATCAGATGGTTCCTTTTTCCATCGTGTAGGGCGGTCAGATTGGAGCGGAGCACGATCTTTGGGGAAACCGCGGAGATCTTTGAGATCAAATGGCTCAGATTTGGATTTAGTTCAGGGGCTCCACCGGTAATGTCGATTGTTTCAAAATCGCACCTCTTGGCATAAGAAATCACCTCGTCCATGGTCTCTAAACTCATGATTTCTTTACGACCGGGGCTGGCGCTTAGATGACAATGGAGGCATTGCTGGTTGCAAAGAAAACCCACATTTATCTGGAGCGTGGTTGCCTCTTCCCTGTTTAACCTGAGACCGTGTTTGGACAACGTCAAATAAAAAGGATCTATCCCCGTCACCCCTTGTCCCGGGTCTTCACCGGGTCTCTCAGATGGTAGTTGTTTCATATCAATTTTTCGTCTCCCGGTGTTCTGATCACATGGACAACTTCTCAGCCGTGTTGCGCATCTGAATCCCGTGAACCAGCGAGGCCCCCCCTCGTATAGCTGTCGCCACGTGGACAGCCTCTGTCATTTCTGCCGGATTGGAACCCTTCTCCAGACAGGCCTGCGTATAGGCATCGATACAATAGGGGCACTGAACCGCATGAGCCACGGCCAGAGCGATCAGGGACTTCTCCCTTTCCGTGAGTTCGCCTTCTTCAAACACGGCATTATAATAATCAAAAAACTTGCGGGCCAACTCCGGGGCTTCTTTTCCAATTTCTTCGAATCTTAACAGATCTTTTGGTTTGTAATAGGTTTCCACTCAACGCATCTCCTCTCTTTTATGCCGTTCCCTGGCTGCCTGTCGGTTCAATGAGGCTATCGAGCCCCCCGGGGTCTTCCGGAAATTTTGGCCCCCAACTCCCTGCAGTATAGGGAAAGAGCATCTCTTGACGCTCTCCGCAGGTTTCGCATTGTTCCAGAATTGGTGTCAAGAACGACCAGCATAACTCGACACCGTCCTGTCTCCAAAAAAGCATTTGATCACCCAGCATACAGTCCAGCAACGCCTTTTCATATGAATCGAGGATCGGCCCCTTATAATTCTGGTTATATTCAAAATCCATTGTCACTGAACGAAGACACACCCGGGCACCCGGGTTTTTTGTCTGGAATGTCAGGGTTATCTTTTCATCAGGGTAGATCCCAATGGTCAACCGGTTGGCCGTGATGTATTCACCCAGCACCTTTCTGTACATTGAATGGGGGACTTCTTTGAACTGTATCGCGATTTCGGTCAGTTTTTGGGCCAACCGCTTCCCGGAGCAGAGATAGAAAGGGACCCCCTGCCACCGCCAGTTATCCAAAAATATTTTCATCATTGCAAAGGTCGGGGTGAGCGAGTTTGCATCTACACCGGGTTCATCCCGATAGCCTGGGACAGCCTTACCATCGATGGTCCCGGGGCCGTATTGCCCGACCGTAAGATATTTTTCAAGATCTTTAACCGGAAAAGGTCTAAGGGATCTATAAACCTTGACTTTCTCGTCACGCACCCGGTTGGCCTCAAAAAGAGATGGCGGTTCCATTGCTGTCAGCGCCAGCAGCTGCATCATGTGGTTTTGAAACATGTCCCGCAAGACACCCGCTTCTTCATAATAGCCCGCACGGTGTTCAACGCCCAGGGTTTCGGCCGTTGTTAT
>JAUVRS010000116.1 GCA_030597505.1 Desulfobacteraceae bacterium | reverse complement strand
CTTCGGCACCACCGGAGCAAAAAACTCCGTCTGTGATGGAAGGGTCATAACCCAATTTCTGGCCAAAGGTGCGGATAAGATGTTGTTCGATTTCAGCGGCCAGGGGACTGTGGCTCCATGCTGCGATCTGGGGATTGAATGCCGCCACCAGGATGTCCGCCGCGATTCCCATTGTCGTGGGGGCAGGGTTGAACAGTCCGAAATATCGCGGGTGGGGGGTATGTACCTGGTGTTCCCACAGACCCTTTACCACAAAATCAACGGCTTCCAAAGGGTCCATGGGTTGTTTAAAGTCAAACGGTTGGAGAAGGGATCTGACTTTTTCAGGGTCAAGCACGGGGGATACGCGTGCCGTGTTGACCTCGCAGGCATATCGTTCAATTGCTTCAATTATTTTTGTCCAGAGCTCCCTGCGTACATCGGGGTCCGGCATCAATCGCGAAAATCGGCCCTTAACAGCATCCATTTTTAGGGCGACTCATCTTGTCTTTGGCACGAAAAAACATGACGTTTTATTTCTCAGGTGTTTTGTTCAGCAGACCCTTTTGTCTTTTCCTGAACACAATAAAGGGGTTCTCCCTTTCTCAGGGCCATCAGACATTTGTTACATGATATACACGTTGCCTTGTGGTAATTGCCGTTTTTCCAGTCATTGACAATGCCGGGCTCCCTTATAAATGGGCGGCATAATGAAATAAAATCAGTTTCTTTTTTGTCGACAACTTCTTTAATAAGTTCAAAGGTCCTCAAGCCCCCGACCATCATAACGGGCACATTCACGTCTTCTTTTATTACCTTAGTCCACTCTCTAAAATATGCCTCACGGTCTTTGTTTCTGATATTGGTTCGAAATTCTGTGCCTTCAAACTCCTTTCCTCTCAATCCCTGACTGATTTCCAGGGCATCAAATCCCCATCTGGAAATAATCCGGGCAGCTGTTTTTCCCTCACCGAATTCGAGTCCCCCTTCAAACCCGTCCTGGACCCCCATTTTTATAAATAACGGATAATCGTCCCCCACCTTCTTCCTGATATCGTCATACAATTCGTGGTGAAAACGGAGTCTGTTTTCCAGGGTGCCGCCCCAGTCGTCTTCGCGGTGGTTTGTATATGGCGAGAGAAATTGACTCAGCAAAAATCCATGGGCTCCATGGACCTGAACAGCATCAAACCCGGCCTCTCTGGATCTCCTCGCTGCATCGCCGAAGTTTTCTATGATTTGCCGGATTTCATCCTCTTCCAGGGACCGGTAATTTCCAGAAAAATAAGGATCGTCTTTGATAAACGAAGGCGCAATGGCTTCTTCGGTTTTGTCTTTAAGAAACCTCACCCTTTCCCTTCCCGCATTAAACAGTTGAATGGCAATTTTTGCGCCTTGGTTGTGGACGGTATCGTTCAGCTTTTTAAAACCGAGTATATATTCATCGTTTGCCATGGAGTTTTGGAAGGGCAGGTTTTGTCCCGAGGGGTCTACGTATGTAATGCCGGTTACAATCAGACCGACCCCGCCATGGGCGAGTGTGTCGAACATCTGGAGTTGCCTTTCAGAGACATGACCACTCCTCTCGGCTGATCCATCATAAGTGGCAGATCTGACAAAACGATTTTTTATTTCCATGGTCCCGATTTTTACAGGTTCAAATAAGGTGCTCATTGTGCCCTCCTGTCTGACAGAACAGTTGTTCTCATTCTCCGGTCGGTTCAAAAGAGGAATCTGTTTGTGAAACCAGAGATGCTACCAAAAAGACTTCATTTTAGGGTCGGGTGTGGTCGTGGAATTTACACACGCTCGATATTGGACCTGAGTTCGGCAATTTGAAGCCCCAGGGAAACGCACTGTTTGCCATCCATACACCCATTCGCATCCTCGGGTTCAAGGTGTGTTTTTAGTTCGTGGTTGTCTTTTTTTAAATCTACGATCCAGGTGTTCTTTTCATCGCTCCAGTCAACATCGAGGTCAATTCCGCATTCTCCAATTTCCGGGTGGAGTGATCGTATTTTCTCACAAAGTTCTGCCTTGTCGTGCATTATTTTTTCTCCTTTTCTTTTTGTGGTTTTTCTGTTTTGCGCCGATTTTTCTCTCCTGTGTGTTTAAACCTTTCTCGAAGAACAAATTTCTGGACTTTTTGTGAAGGCGTACGGGGAAGTGAATCAACAAAGGCAACATAACGTGGTTTCTTATACCCCGCGAGACGCTCTCGACAAAAATCAATAATTTCCGCTTTGGTAAGATCTCTTCCCGGTCGTTTGACAATGAATGCCATAACCGCCTCTCCCCACCGGGGGTCCGGGATTCCGATTATTGCTGCTTCGTGAACGCTCGGGTGCTGAAAGAGGACCCCTTCAATCTCTGCCGGGTAAATGTTTTCTGCCCCGCTTATAATCATATCCTTTTTTCGCCCTTCTATATAAAGAAAACCATCCTCATCCAGTTGCCCCAGATCCCCAGTATGACACCATCCGTCAACAAATGTCTCCTCATTTGCCTTGGGCCGATTCCAGTACCCCTTTGATACAGCAGGACTTTTTACAAGAATCTCGCCTGTGTTACCCGGTCCCAGATCATTTCCGTCATCGTCGGTTATCCGTATATCGACGTTCAAAAGAGGTTTCCCAGCCGAACCTATCTTGTTTTTCGCATATTCCGGCGGGCATATGGTTGCGATCGCCGTTCCTTCTGTTAAACCGTACCCTTGAAGCAAATCTGTCTGGGGCAATCTTTCCTGTAGAGTTTCAATGGTTGTGACAGGCACAGGTTCTCCGCCTGTTATAATTAATTTAAGACAAGATAGATCATATTGAGCCAGATCCGATAGTGAGAGAATATCATAGAGCATGACCGGGAAAAGCAAGGTCTTTGTGATCCTTTCCTTTGCAATAAGCTGGAGAACCTCATGGGCATCAAAGCCTTTGCTTTGAAGCATTACACAGGTTCCCCCCAGATGAAATGTGGGCATACTTATATCCTGAAGGGCCCCCACATGATACAGTGGGCCTACCAGCAGGGTCACATCGGAATTGGTAAAGCCAAAACTTACAATTTGACTGACAGAAAACCAAAGGGCATTTCCATGGGTCCATATGGCACCCTTTGGTCTTCCGGTGGTTCCAGAGGTGTACATGACAAAGAGATCATCTTCAAACCCGACAGTCACCCCTGGTTCACCATCATCGCCGTTTAGGAAGTTTTTATAATCGTTGCTGTGAATGTCTTTATCGATATCTTCAAGAATGGCGTCATCAGCTGCGAGACCGATATAACATTTCACCCCTAAAAGTTTTTTCACAAGGCCCTTGACGATCTCTTTAAAGGCGTCACCAAAAAAGAGCACCTTTGGGTCCGAATCATTTATCGCAAATTCCAATTCAGGGGCGGCAAGGCGAAAATTTAAGGGAACAAGGATGGCCCCCAACTTGGCACAGGCAAAGAAGATCTCCCAATACTCGACACAATTATACAGGAGACAGGCCACACGATCTCCCTTTTTGACGTCCAGTTCTGCCAATGAGTTTGCGACCCTGTTTGTCCTCAAATTCAGTTCCCAATAAGTTATCCTTTGATCTCTGAATATGAGCGCCGTTTGATTTCTGTCGATGGGTTTAGCCAGAGAGTGCACGCGTGACAACAATTCGCCAACATTATTCATCGGGTACCTCTTGGTTATTTTTTAGTATTATTTTTATAATCCCTCAATAAGCCCGGGAGAAATGATAGGATTTCTTGCGTGGGGTTCGGGTGTTTCTTGAAGGCGCTCTCTCAAAGTGGATTTACTTCTCACTTTCGCAGTGGCTGATATTTGGGGTTTTCTCCAAATGAACCCTTATTGGCTTCTCCATGCTTTCGTCAAAACCCCAAATATCAGCCACGCTACGACGACTGGTTTAGAGAGCGCCGGAGAGAAACAGCTGAACCCCACGGTGGCCGAGCTTATTGAGAACTCACTTATTTTTTAGGATCCGGATCGAGTTTAAGAAAATCTCCCCTGCGAGTCAAAGAAAAAACGCAGCATATGGTGGTGATAAATTAAATGCTGGATCGAATATTCACAAACCTGCGTTGAAAAGGTTTGGAAGCGATGTGAGAGAGAATGCAATTTCAAGAAAACTCGAATCCCATTTGAAAACCTCATCCTATTTCGCCGGAGTTTTTGAAAAGTTGCGCAAATCCTTGCGAAACAATGGAAAGTCTGGTATCAACCAGCGTGTGACAAATGAGTATGGTAAAAAAACTGCCGCTTTCTTTTACATTCCAGAAAGGATGAGGGCATAATCATCACCTCACTCTGATCGGAGAAATCGGAGAGAGATGAAAAAAGGAGCAGGGACCATGAAGATAAAAGCAAACGGGATTGAGATGAATTATGAGCTGTCTGGTAACGAAAATGGTGAGGTTGTGATTTTGAGCCATTCACTGGGGGCCAGCCTGGAGATGTGGGCGCCTCAGATGGAGTGC
The DNA here is from genome assembly GCA_030597505.1 of Desulfobacteraceae bacterium. GTDB lineage: Bacteria > Desulfobacterota > DSM-4660 > Desulfatiglandales > Desulfatiglandaceae > JABMQV01. The sequence continues at coordinate 3,159 of JAUVRS010000116.1, read as the reverse complement.
CTGGAACCCGGCTATCGCGTTCTCCGATATGATCTTCGGGGCCATGGCAACACCGATGCCCCTTCCGGAGCATACACCCTGGAGCAGTTAGGGGATGACGCCATTGCCTTGCTGGACACCTTGGGGATTGACACGGTCCATTGGGTGGGCTTGTCCATAGGCGGAATGATCGGTCAGTCTGTTGCCCTGAATCATCCGGATCGCCTGAAGTGCGTCGCCCTATGCGACACTGCCGCTGTTGTGCCGGAAGAGGCACAACCGATTTGGCAGGAACGGATTGATAATGCGCTTAGTAAAGGGATGAAGTCCCAGGTTGACATGACCATGGAGCGCTGGTTTACAGCACCCTATCTCAGCACCAATTCTCCGGCAATGAAGCGGATCCGTGATCAGTTTCTGGCAACACCGGTGGCAGGTTTTGTGGGTTGCGGCGAAGCCATACGGCGTCTTAATTATCTGGAACGACTAAATGAGATCAAAAAACCCACCTTGATTATGGTGGGAGAGGAAGATCTTGGAACACCTGTGGCCGCCTCTGAGGCCATACACGCACAGATCTCCAATTCGAAGCTGGTGATCCTGCCCTCTGCCGCTCACCTTTCCAATGTGGAGCAGAGCGAGCTTTTTAACAAAGAACTGGCGGCATTTTTGGAAAATTGCTAACGGAAGTCGGAAGGAGGGGAGGGCGCAGAAAGGACGGCAATGGAAAATTACTCAATTTCTGTTGAAAACAAGTGATTTTACGGTAACGGGAAATACCTGACCGGCAACCAGCGGCTCGCCGATATCGATCCAATCTCCCTCCTTGAGCGTTAATTCATCCAATGACAATAGATTGGTTCTCAGCCCGGTCTCCCGGCGGATTACATTTCCCACACTGCATGCAATATCCTTTTTAAAGACCAAAATAATCGGTATGTTATTGTCAATTGAATTGGGGAGGGCAGCTTCAATGGATTTTGCAAACAACTCCAGTTCGGGATAATATGCCCTGACCGGGTCCTTAAAATACAAGGCTGTAATTTCCTCGCCCTCCGTTAAATCGAATCTTTTAAATGAGACATTTATCTGGGAAATGACGTGTTCAACACTTAGGCGTGATGCATCGACATCCACCCTGATCACAGGGACATTTCTTATGGGGAATAGAATTTTTTTATCCATAAACCCTGAGGAACCGGAAATTGACAGGGAATATGCACCTGCACCGATGACGGTTGCCCTGATTTTGTTTTTTGGTTCAACAACCGGAGATGGTAGCTTGGGCGTCAGAAAATTTAGCTTTTTGGCCAGGGCCGGGCCCATATCCCGGTAATCGCCGTTGTTCCCATATATCAACTCCGCGACACCCCCGGAGAAGGAATATTCATCTATGTTATCCGGAAAGTTTAGATCATCCGTCACCATCAACGCCCTGGCCAATAGAGAATTTGCAGGGCCAGTGATCACCTCCAGTAACACCTCAGCAAATTCGCCCGCTATTTTTCCAATATCTTCTTCCGGGATTTGATCACCAATGTCGTAACTCAAACCAATATGTGCCATCACTTTTTTTGCTGGTTCGTCGATCTTCTCAATTCTTCCCTCAAAATCAAAAGCGAGTAATCTACCACCGACACATATACAACTTGTGGATAGAACCTCTCCATTCTTGGATATGGCGATGTTGGATGTGCCTCCGCCAACGTCACAGGATAATATGGTTTTGTTGTAGTCTTTTGATCGGGCGGTTGCGCCTGAACCCATTGCGGTCAGTAGGCTTTCAAAATTTGCCCCTGCCGTTGCCGCGACAAATTTTCCTGCATCATTGGATAAGGCTTCTACGATTTTTTTTGCATTCTGTTTCCTCGCTGTTTCTCCGGTTACAATAACCGCACCTGTCTGAATGGCTTCCGGGTCCATTCCAGCTCGTTTATATTCCTCTTTAAAAAAAGTAACTAATTTGCTGATATCAATGGTGTTATCCGCTAGTAAAGGCGTGTCTATTATTTCCCCTTCGTAAAGGATGTTTCTTTCGCAGATTCGAAAAGGGCGAGAAACAGACTGCTCATCGCGCTTTAGCACCAGATTTGAAAAAGCCAAATGGCTTGTTGAAGTTCCGACATCAACGCCGACTGAAAGTAATTCAATTCTATCTATTTCCACTGTTATGCCTTTAATTCAATTTGTTCCCTGGTTTTATTCATAGTAATGGCAAAAAGCAACTTTTCAATAAGTCCGGGAGAAATAATAGGATTTCTGGAGGGGTTTTGTTTTTTGTGGGTCGAATTTTTTGACCAAAAAAACCGGCTTCTTGGTCGAGCACTATTTCGGAAACGGAAACGTGTTGGCCCCCTGGGGCATGACGGTTATTTTTGGGTCGGCTTTCCCGCATATGTCATAGGCCATTGCCAGCGCTTCCTCAATGGTGGCTGCAGGGTGAAGACCTGCTTTTCTGGCAAACTCTTTATTCTCCGGTCGTGTGAGTAAGATAACCGAACTCTTACGACAGTATTCGAGTGTAATCAACGCTGCCCATCCGGCAATCGTGTAGTTGTCCCGCAGCGCCCGGTCATGGTCTTCAAATGTGGGGTTGTCAAACCATTCAAAATATTCCTTTGGCTCGATGATATCCGGGCAATCGGACAAAATAACCGATACACCCCCCGGTTTGACGGCCTGGGCCGCGTTGTCCATTGTCTTGGTGGTTTGATACAGATTTATATCCATTGGATATCCCCCGGCGCTGGCGATTACGATGTCGGCTGTGGCTTCGATTTCGACCCCGAAGATATCATCCACCAGTTGAGTCGCCTTATGCCAGGCAGAGACCCAGTTGCCGGCAAAGATCCCGCAGATATCACCGTCGAGATTGGGGACCACATTCACGAGAAAGTCCGGTTTTACAAGCGAGGCGCATTCCATCATGTCTTCGTGTGAGGGGTTGCCGGCCGTGAGCATAGATTGAGCCAGGTTGCTGCGCCCGGCACCGGCGTCTGGTTCGAGAGACCACATGTGGCATGTCTGTATGGTCTGATTTGAACAAATCCCGGGCATGACGCTTTTCCGGCCCCCGCCATATCCCACCATGTAGTGATAGATAACACCACCGGTCAAAATAAGTTTGTCGGCCTCGACGGCAAGCCGATTGACTGAAACAGGTGTATTTCGGCTTGTCTT